>NZ_CDLCQJ010000060.1:0-12154 GCF_975850365.1 Candidatus Hodarchaeum mangrovi
AAAGGGAAGGATGAGGTTTGGACTCCTATGCATCGATCTACTCCATGGACCCTTATTAATCTAGGTTATTTCTATTTTAATGGAGTTAAAATCCCTCAAATTTCTCGTGCTGTGGATTATATTTTTTCTACACAGATTCATCCCGAGGAACGGGTCTTTCGTAGTGATCACCCAGTTTGGGGTCATTTTATGCAGTGTGAAAATGCGATGCTTCTCCGTTCCTTATTGATCATGGGCTTTGATTTACGTTCTGAGGTGAAAGATGCTTGTTTGACTCATCTTACTCATATTAATGGTCAAGAGGGTTTATGTCATTATAAAAAAGGTCCCCAGAGTTCTGATCGTTTTCAACTTCCTTGTGCTTGGGGTTTAGTCAAAGATTTACTTTTTTTCAACGAATGGCCTATTAATTGGCGTGATAATCTCTATAAAACTACCATACAAGCCATCCAGCATTTTCTTTTGGCGCATGATCTTGCTCATGCAGATTTTCCACGACTAAAACGTCTTACTTCTGCGAAGTGGTTTGAATTTGCGTATTTTCGTAGTTACTATGCTGATCTATTTGAAGCAGTTGAGGCATTGATACAGTCTGACATTATTTCCCATGAAAGGCTTGAGCTTGCGATGATGGTTCTTGCTAATATGTGTCAGGAGGAAATTTCATGGTCCTGTGGTATTACTCCCTCTTGGCGTTTGAATTTTGAGAAAAAGGGTGTCCTTAGTCCTTGGTTAACCATTAAAGCTCTTCACATTGAAAAATATTTAAAATAATTAATGGAATTATTGGTATTAAATTGATAAATTCACTTGAAGAAAACAACGCAATTATTACTCATATTTAATTATTGTCAATAGAAAGAGCTTTATTTGTAGTAATAGTTATTCTACATCTTTTTGACATTCTAAACATAAATAAATTTGTCCTCCTCCGAAGCTTATTTTTTCAATAGGTTTTTTACAATTTTTACAGGTAGTACCTTTCTTATTTGGGCCCATCATTGGTACATACTGGCCTTTTTTTCCATAAATATCTATAAAATCCATTTTACCTCCTAACCTCATCCGTTCATTGATAAGATCTCTGATGGCATTATAAAGTGCTTCGCTTTCTTGTGATGTAAGGGAGGAGGCCTTTCGTTTTGGGTGAAGCTTTGCACGAAAGATAATGTCTTGAAATGCACTATTTGAAATTCCCACTATTATAGCATCTTTTCCTACTAAGATGGATTTTAAATTTCTATTTAGATGATTAAATTGATTTCGAAAGCCCTCGATTGAAAAAGTAGAATTAATGGGTGATAATTTGCTGGAAAAATCACGACGAAAAAGGTATACTGACTCTAGCTCCTTATCTAGAGAAACAAAGATACCTCCCATACTAATAAGTCTTACAGTGAGATATGTCTGATCTGCAAATGTAAGTAATAAATGAAATTTATGCAAGTGATGTTTATTTCCTTCATAAAATCGTATTATTCCCCCATATTCAGGACCAATTATTAAGTTTACTTGATCTGTCATTTGAATTCGAATGACATTTCCTCGAGCTATTATATTAGAAATTCTTTTATTGATAAGTTTATCAAAGTCATTTAGATTTTTATTCATAAATCCAATTTTCTGCATTTTTTCATAATCTTCTAACTGATAATTTATCACTTTTTTTCCAATAATAACTGTTTTTAACTGTTCTGCAAGGATTTGGGCTTCAGGTAATTCAATACTCATCATAATCAAATCCTAAGATTCATAGGTTCTCTCACCTCGTGGACCTCTTTTAAATACTACATTGTTTCTTATCTGGTAATAAGAAATACACAGTTCTTGCCTTGAATCTTGATTTATTTCCATTTTTTCTTCCGTATTAGATAATAATGGTGGTTTTATGAAATTTGGAGTGATAATTCATGGTGGTGCGTGGGATATTCCTGATAATGCGGTGACTGATCATTTAAATGGTGTTCAAAAAGCGTGTAATATTGCTAATAAATTATTAAAGAATGGAAAGTCTTCTTTAGATGCAGTTGAAGCAGCAATCTCTGTTATGGAGAATGATTCAACGTTTGATGCTGGTAAAGGCTCTTTTGTGAATCAAATTGGTGAAGTGGAAATGGATGCGATTATTGCTACTGAAGGTTACCAATTTGGAGCTGTTTGTGCTGTTCAAAATATTTCTAATCCTATTAAATTAGCGCGTTTAGTAATGGAAAAAACTAAACAACATATTTTAGTAGGTAAAGGAGCTAATTTATTTGCAGAACAGATGGGACTTCCTTTTGTTGCTCCAGAATCACTTCTTGTTGGTCGAGAATTAGATCGTTATTACAAAATCAAAAGAATTCCCAATTTTTCTGCAAAAAATATGTTTAGAGATTCAAGAAGAAAAATAAATGGTATGGGAACAGTTGGAGCTATCTGTCTTGATATCTTAGGAAAAATATCTGTTGGGGTTTCTACTGGAGGAACTCCTCATAAACGATCAGGACGGGTAGGGGATACTCCTTTATGGGGTGCAGGGGGTTATGTAGAATCCAGTGTTGGAGCTGCTGCAACGGGGTATGGGGAAGATATAATCAAAGTTTTATTGACCTACAAAGCTGTTGAATATGCGAAAATAGAACCCTCTTTGAATAAAGCTGCAACTAGAGCAATTACTGAATTGAAACGTGTAAATGGTTTAGGAGGGGTTATTATGCTCAACCAGAATGATGTAGGGTTTGATTTTAATACCCCACGTATGGCTTTTGCCTATCAAATCGAGGATACTGGTTTCATCGTGGGAATTGATCCAGGGGATGCAAAGAGAGAGAGAAAAGATTACTGATCGTAGTAATAGTAACAAAGTCCATTAAATCTTGAAATTTTTTACTCGTTTGAATTAAATATAATATCCTGGTCCTCGTTCGTCTTCCTCATTATTCTGCTCGAGGACTTCCCGTGCAAGATGTTCAATACGTTCGTTTTTTTGCAAAGCATCGTCGATTGTTTTATCCATTTTTTCGAGATCAAATCCAATAGAATAAAGCTCATCAATTTTTTGCAGTAGATTTTTACTTGCAATAGGATCAGTCCCAGCTAGGGTTAACTTCCCTAATAATCCATAACTTTCAAGATTTCGTTCTGCTGCCAAGGCAGAAAGAACACCAACTGCACCTGTTACTTCTCCTCCTTTTAAAAGCGAAATATCATGCTCTGTTAGCCAATCTCTTATTTTTTCAGTGTAGCCAAATCCTGCAATGTCTGGACCATCTTCATGAACTCGGAGACCACCGAGACAGATCACTGTATGAGCTTTTTGTTCAACTAAATAATCCAGTATTGAGTTAAGAACCTGAATTATCCCAATATCATGAGGTTGAGCATCACCAGTCAAAATAATTAAATTAGGGGTGGTATCGGTTATAGCGTATATTTCAACTCGCGCTAACCGTCCTAATCCGCTTTTACTATCTATCTGGACAACGGGAGGAAAGAAAGAGCTAAAAAATCGAGCTATTTCTATTGCATGATAATTTTCGATCAGAAATGAGGCTGCAATCTTACCAATTAAACCCATACCTGGTAATCCTTGGATTACGATTACTGGTTCGGTTAATGTAACCTCGGCAAGTCTGTGTAAATAAGTAAAAGAATTTCCTTGGGATTGATTCAAATTATAATCCTCGATTAATCATGGATGGGGATCAGTTTTTATGACTAGCTTTCTTTATTAATACATAAATTTGATTAAAAATCGAAATTTAGGCTAATTTTTCTCCTAGATCCACCAAATATAATAATTAAATTTCAGTAATCGAGGGGAGGTCCATCTCTAATTCCTTGGGAGGTTATATGGAATACTGCTTCTCTTTCAGCTAATTCAGGTGAATCAAATATCCGTGCAATCCGTGCAGTTCCTCTAGATTTCCTTAGTAAGATTCTATGCGTTGGTCTATGTCCCCACGCAAAACCAAGAGCTGGAGACAGATTACTTTCTCCTGTAAAAAGACTATCTGGATTTCCTAAAATTTGATTAGTAGTAACCACTGCCAATTCAAACGCTTCTGATAATCTTTGTAGGTCTTCTGCATGAGACATTAATGTTTGTTGTCTTCGTGGTAAATTATCTTTCCCAGGGAATTCCGCTCGGAAGTGAGAAGCCATTGAATCCACGATAATCAGTCTTACTTCATTTTTTTCTATTAATTTGTCAGCTTTGGAGACAATTTGGATTTGATGGTCAGTATTATATGCACGACTTACAAATATTTTTTTCAAAAAAAGAGAAGGATCCTTAGTAAATGGGTAAGCCATTTCTGCAACTCGTGCAGGTGAAAATGTATTTTCTGTATCAATGAAAAGAGCAGTTCCATCAAGCCCTCCTTCTTCAACTGACAATTGAACATTTATACATAATTGAAAAGCTAATTGGGTCTTACCTGTCGAAAAAGATCCACTAAACTCTGTTAAAGCTCCTACGTGAATACCCCCACCTAGGATTTCATCTAATTGTTGTGAAGACGTTGTTAAATGAGGTTTTATTAGTCTTTGTTGAAGTAATTCAGCAGCAGTAATAGGTTCTGACATCCCTATTAATTTTCTTGCTTTTAACACGGCAGTTTCAGCAGAACGACGATTTATTTCGCAACGTCTGACTACTTCATCAGGTGGAGTCGTAGCTAATGCAATTAAGGTAGGAAACTCTTCTTTAAGGCGATTTGTAACTTCTTCAGATAACTTCAATCCTGTGAAGTCATTTTTCTCAGCCATTGCGATCACATGTATTTAACAGAGAAACCTTTCAGTTACTTTTTAATAATAAGAAAGGGATTCACTCCATTTTGTATGTCTTTGGCTTTATTAGGATTGCGGATAAGAGTTTTTAGTATCATTAGTCATCTATGATCGTATTTATTTTTTCTTAATCTTGGATCTTGTGCTGCAAGTAGTCAACAATAATCTTTGCAACCTTAATATCTGGATAAGTTTCTTCAAAGGCTTTCCATCCTGGGCAAGCATTCACTTCTAAGACATACAACCCTTCGGATGTGGGAAAAAGGTCTATTCCAGCAACCTCAATTCCTATTTGTTCAACTATCTTATAAATTTGTTCTTGCATATTCTCATCCAGATTATAAGGTTTACAAATCGCACCTTGAGCATAATTAGTTCTCCATTCTCCTTTAGAAGCTATTCGTTCCATTGCTCCAAGAATTTGATTTCCAACAACTAAAACTCTTATATCAGATCGTTTTTTATCATCTCTTTTTATATCAGATATTGATGGAGTTAGAAATTCTTGAATTAATACAGGACTGTGATGTTGAAGGGCTAAAGCATCAATTATTTCTTCTGCAACACGTCTATTAGGAACTAAAATAGTACCTGCACCTTGACTAGAATCTGGAATCTTAATGACTACGGGAAATTTAAACCGCTCAATTATTCTTTCAAAAGCATACGAATTATTAATCAAAATTGTCTTTGGTAGTTTAATGTCAGGTATTTTGTACAGTGTCTGGTAACATCGAAACTTATCGCGAGTATTATACAAGGCCTCAGATGTAATAGTTGTAGGAATACCGATTAATTCAAAATGTTTTAAATATATTAAACCAATTTCTGTTTGAGATCGTCCAACACGTGGAATAATTCCATCAATGCTTTTTAATGATTGACCCGCAAAGAGTGCATCTGATTTAAAAGGAGTTAGATTATCGATAAGGGGAGAAATATAGGGTGTGGATAAATAAATCCCAGAGCAGTCAGATCTTTTAGCGAGTTCATCCAATAAAGCTGCTGTTGGAAAAAACTCGCGATTCTTGCTCATAATCCCTATCATATATTTCATTTGGTTTATCCAACCAGTTTTATCCCAATATTCAATTGAGAGAATCTAGGAATTTAGGTATTTTAATTTAGTCTCCATAGATAAAGTAAAGTAATTTGATCATCGATTCTTTATTTTCGCCGATCAATAACAAAAAAGGCTCTTTAAAGCATTAATTTTTCAGTAAAAGGTTCTAAAGAGTGAATTACCGGGTTGGACTTGAAAATATTAAAATGTCGTCAATTAGTTCTACATGAGTTATCAGCATTCGTCGACAGCAATATCGTGTTAAATTAAAGGAATCAAGAAGTTCTTTCGCTGTTTTTCCTTCCTTTAAACCTTCTAAGAAGGCATCATACAAATGAGCGATAACTTTTCCGCAAGTATAACAGCGAATTGGAATCATCATTGGCTTTTTTCCACCTCTTTAATAAGGATCAGATGCAGATAGTGGTCTTCGTCCTCGAGGAGCTCTAAATTGTTCCACGCGTAATTGAGCATCTCTTTCAGGGGTTAATTCTCCTCTTTCTCTAAGAACTTCTTTAGTAAGGAGCCAAAAGACCATTGCTAATGAATTTCGTCCTTTATTATTACAGGGTATAGCGACATCAACATAACGGGTTACATTATCGGTATCTACGAGTGATACAACAGGAATACCAACTCTTGAGGCTTCTTTGAGAGCTTGTCTATCAAAATGAGGGTCTGTAATAACTACACTTGTTGGTTCCAAAAAGTCGTACCGACCTTGGATATTTGGATTGGTAAAAATTCCAGGTATAAATCTTCCTGTTATTGCATAAGCTCCAGTTAATTTAGCAAACATTTCAACAGGATATACACCATATGCTCGTACACTGCATACCGCAATTCGTGACATCGTCTGTCGACCCAAAAATTTTGCAGCGGTACGAATTCGCTCATCTGTTTTATGAACATCTAATACGTATAATCCATCGCTCCGAGTTCGATATATTGCCCAATCCATACTCTTCATACCTGAAGAAGTACCAATATGGACTCCAGCCTTTAAATAGTCCTCTAGGGGTGCTAATAGATCCCCTTCAGCCTCAGGGTTCATCATTTGTCTGAAATTCCTCGGGATTCTCAAAGTTAATGTCTTTTAACGTCTATGAAAGGCTTCATTGAATGGGTTAAGAAGTTTTGTTGTGATTCCTCACATTGTAATTTAAAAGATTCCCTCGACTAATTGAAATGAAATTCAATAGTTTTTTTCTCAGAATCAGCCCAAGACGCTCTCTTTGTTTCTACTAATAGTTTCATGATAGTCTTAATGTCAGTTCCAGGTAAGGTCGACCAGCTTTGCTTCATTTGGATAATATCATATGCAGTGACCATTTCATACCCATTCTTGAATGCAAACTCAAATAAATCGTCACAGTACGTTATTAGGGTCTTCCAATATATTCGTAACCGTGTTTTTTGCTCATCCCACCATTTTGCTTTGTTTATTTCTACTAAATAATCTGAAATAAGGATCAATTGAGGAATAGATAATTTCTTCTTTGTAAGTGTATTATAAAAAGGATAAACTAAGCTAATCTCTTGTAAATCAATAATATGAAGATTCAGGATCCGTGCAAAATCTAAAATAAACTCACCCCAAGTGATTAACCACTGCTTTTTGTGTTCAATGTCATCTGGAACCATCCAACGCCAAGGTTTATTTACCCATTGTGGTATAATCGGTTTAATTCTTGGGTCGATTTTACCAGGTTCCAATATAGGCTTTTGCAAAGTTTCAGTACTGATATCGTTCAATATAGACTCTTGAGAGGAAATTTCAGTATCAATTGTTTGATTAGATGGAGGAATTACTCTTTCTGGTGAAAATGAGCTAAGATCTATTTTCTCTGTTTCAGATTTTTCGGTTAAAGATTCATTTAATTGATTCATAACACTTTCTAAAACTTCAAAGGGTTCATTTTCTTTCTTTTTAACATCTGATTTCTCGCGTTTTCGTTGCATCTCAGCCATATACATCCAGCTCACTGAACATGTACAGATTTTTGTACCTTATCCTCCGAATTTTTCTTTCCACTTTTCATATTCAACAAGCTCTTCAGGAGAAACAGATGGTTTAATATGAACCATAGATTGTGTGAAATCATCAATATTAGGTTTTCTGGGTTGAATTGAATGGTCTTTTAACGCCCCATCAGCATCAAGCTCACGAATAGGATGCATTAATGCTTCACGACAGAGAAGTGCTATGTCTGCAGCAGTATATCCAGCTGTATAATCAGATAATTGACCAAAATCCACATTAGAATCTAAAGCAACACCACGAGTGTGAATCTTAAACATAACCTCCCGTGCAGACTGATTAGGCAATCCTATATAGACTCTTCGTTCAAATCGACGCCTCATTGCTGCATCAATATCCCAAGGAGTATTTGTTGCTCCAATTGTAACAACTAATTCATCTCCAGTTCCAAATCCTTCAACTGCCTGAAGTAGCTGTGTTTTTACCCGACGCATGGCATCATGCTCGGAAGCTCCCCCTCTTCTTCCAGCCAAGGCATCAATTTCATCAAAAAATATAATTGAGGGAGCTTCTTCTTCTGCACGGTCATAAAGCTCTTCAACTAACTTTTCAGATTCACCTAACCACTTGCTGATTAAATTTGCAGCACTAACAGAAAAAAATGTAGAGTCCACCTCAGAGGCAACAGCTTTACACAGATAAGTTTTTCCACAGCCAGGAGGACCAAATAATAATATTCCTTTCCATGGTTTACGTGCTCCTTTAAATAAGTCAGGACGACTCATAGGAAGAATAACTGCCTCTCTCAAGGCTCTTTTAGCTTCTATCATTCCCGCAACGTCCTCCCACTTCACATTTGGCTTCTCTCTGACAATTACATCCGATATTGCACCTGTAATTTCATCCTCAGGCCCTGAAGATGCTGAAGAAGAAGGTGTTCCTTTTCCTTTACTTTTCCCTTCCGAGGGTTCAATTATTCCTCTAATTTCTTTAACTCGTATAATATAAGACATTGCACGTTCGTAATATAACTTCTTCATATTTGGATCTTCTGTAAAATCTCGTAATTTATGCAGCTGCTCTGCAGCAGCTATATAGTATCGAATCGATTGATGAGATTGCCCACTTTGATCTAATTTATAGGCGATATTTGCGTTTTTTTTGGCTGCCTCAAACAATGGACTAGACATAATGTATTCTCCTTAGATTAATCAAATTAGAAAATGAAGGAATTAATCCTTCTTAATTTTTTCTAGTTCTTTTTGTAGCTCTTGAGAACGAATATCTGGCGTTGGAAGCCCAAAATCTGCTGTAGCTACTTTTGAGGCACTAATTTCACCAATTATTTTTTCCACCATTTCATCTTCTTCAACATCAGAGGTCATCATTTCAAATCCCTCATCCATTGCATCAGTAGCAATATCAATTCTTTCGGTTTCTATTTCCATTTGTTGAAGAACTCCCTCTAATTGGGGGATTTTCAGCTGAGTATTCATTTGATGAAGTGCTCTTACTAATCCTCTCAAGTCTTTTCCAATTGCTTGAGTTGCTGCTGCTTGTTCGAGTTTAAATTTAATAGCTTTTACCCGGCTAGCCATCTGTTGGCATCCTCGGGCCATGGTACGATTTTTGGCTACATCTTTGGCTAATAAACGGGCGGTAGTCATATCTCCATCTTCGACAGCTTTTTCTACTTCCTTCAACATCTGTCTTTCTTCTTTAATCAGCTTATTTCGTTGACGTGTCATTCTTTTTTCAACCATTCGAAGACGAACTATCCACTTGCGTGTGTTTGTAGAACGATCTCCACCTCTAAGCCAGTTCCCGAATTTATCAAATACCATTGTTAAGACCTCAATCCTTCTTCAATTTGTTTTCGCATTTCTTCCAATTTTTTCTTATCAGCTTCTTTGGTTGCAGAACTTTGAGTGCCTGTAGAGGAACTAATTGGAGAAGACACTGCTGGTTCTTTTTTTTCCTTAATAAATGATTCAGAAGCAATTTCAGCTTCTAATTCAGCCATTTGTTGAGAAATACGGTCTTCAGCTTCTACATCCATCCCAATTTCGGTAATAGAGGTATCTGTAAGTGCTTCATCCATATCTGAAACCATTTCGATTGAATCCTCTAATGCCATCATAACTTCCTCTGTTCGTTCTGGAGAAGCTGCAGCGATATTAGCATCTATGGATGTTTGAGCATCAGATAGGGTCTGAGTAAGGGTTACATTATCTGCTGAAATATCTAGTGTATCTATCGTTCGTTGAAGATTTGAAATTTTATTATAGCTGCTTGTTACTTGTGTTAAATATAATTCACGTCTTTTTAACGCTTGTTGAGCACCTTGTTTATTACCGCCCCTAAGTAGTGTTCGTGCAAGGTCATGTTGCTCATCTGCTTGGCGCTGATAATTTTTTATCTTAACTTCCATTTGATTAATCGTTCGTTTAAGCTTTGCCTTAGTTTCGGTTGAGCTTGAAGGTTTTTTTCCAGTTAAGAATCCTTTAATTCTTTTCAAAGAAGTATCATCTCTTCTAATTGTTATTATATATAAGTCCTTAAAATATATTATATAAGTTCATGTCACTTTCAGGTAGGCTTCTTATTAAGACTTCCTATAAGTACTATATAACTCCCTTCTACAGATATGGTATATCCAAATTATGATTTTCCTCTTAATGATAATAGTAAAGACCTGTGTCCAATGATAATAATTAACATTAACGTATCAAATCAAATTGCAGGGAACGAAATGGTTAATCCATCAAGGGAATCGGATTTAATTGCAATACGCTGCTTTATTAGAGAATCTAACGCATTATTAACCCTTTCTATAGTCCATGAGGTTTTTCTCAACAATTCAGATAATCCAATCTCACCATTATATTGAGCTGCGAGTTCTAATATCACTTGGTGATCATCAGATAGTTTTGGATCCAAAAATTCAACAATTTTTATTCCAGCTAGTTTTTTAATTGCATGTATCATTCCATTTTCTTCAAGCATCTTCAGGGCAGAATTCATATCATTTATTGAGATTGTAATCCCTTTACTTTCATCATTAAGTCGTGTAAGCAATTCAGAAACGCTTAATAATCCTCCAGTTTGAAGCCTTGTGTTTTTCCCAATTTCTATAATTCTTAGGCTTAAATAATTCAGATAATCATCTTTTCCCTTTAATTTATCTATTATCCCTGGTTTTTTCCCTACCTCATAGATTCCAAGAGCTTGTGGAAGACCTAACTCCTCACGAATTATCATTAGACGTTGAGCTAATTGTGGATTTTTCTTGAAATCTCCTTCATAGGTTTTTTCCAATTTTTGAAGCTCATCATGAAGCTGATGGACTTTTTGACTTAATTCTTCAAGGGATTTAAGCGCAAGTTTTGTACCTTTTCTTTTCAATTCAGCTTCTTGTGTGATTTTCTCTTCAATTCTTCGTAATCCCATTGGTTTAGCATTCCTCATTTTTTTTGATAGAGGTCACTCGTTAGAAATCTATGTTAGGATCTTTATATTTCTTTACAATTCGGTACAAAAAAAAGAGCCTTTATAGGAAATTTTCCTGAATAGGGGTTATAATTGATCATTCTAATTTAATTAACTATCCTTTTCTCCTGATTAATACGAAGTACTTCATTTTTGTGTTTTTCGTTGAAATAATCAGTTTTTCTTTAAATTTACTACAAGATCATTTATTTTTAATCTTTAATTTATATATAATCAACTTTTACAAAAAATTATAGGGTATAATACACAACATATTATGCTAAGATTTTCTTTCCTTATAAAGACAGTTTTCAGTTAAATGTTTAGGTTTGGATCAGAATGGTACTTGATCTTAGTTTCAGCTCAGCTCCTATTTATTGTTCATTCTGTGGTACCATGATAATTGATTCAAACTCTAAAAAATGTTTGGAATGCGAAGCTTCCTTCTGTGCTAAATGTAGTGCTAATCTTCAGATAAATGGTTCTGCTCTTCAATGTCCATGTGGATCAAATAATATTGAAGATTATGGATCAAATAATAGCAATACAGCCCAATCTCTAGAACACGTTTTTGAACTTAAACGTTCGCTTAAACAAATGGCATATAGACCAGTGGTGGCCCTTAAAAGAACAGGTCAGTTCGAATTACGCCTCCGATCTCTTCGAAAACAATTCTTAATCCCACGTCATCATCTGGATAAGATTTTTTTAGAGACCAAAAAAATCGAGAATTTTATTTTAGAAGAATTTTTTTCCTATTCTGAAAAATTGCATCGTATTTATCGTTCTGTTATAGGATCAGATTCAGGATTTTCAGATCTTCGAAATATTTCAATGCAATTCAC
>NZ_CDLCQJ010000061.1:0-4168 GCF_975850365.1 Candidatus Hodarchaeum mangrovi
ATCTTACAAAAGAAATTCAATCTATTAAAGTTCCTGTATACTTTTTTGAAGGCAAATGTGATATGACAACGCCCGTTGTTCTTGTTGAGAAATTTTATGACAACTTAAATGCTGAAAAGGGAAAAAATCTCATAATTTTTGAAAATTCAGGTCATCTCCCAATGATAGAAGAAAAAGGAAAATACGAGGAATTATTGATAAATGTTGTTTTGAAAAAAAGTCAGAATAATGAATGAAGAAAATAAAAGGGAACCTAATATAACAGAAAATGCTACTCTTACTTTCAGCAATTGGAGATGTTTCCTCTGGAAGATTTGATAGTAAAATCTTTCTATGATACTAGGGATTTACTCAAAACAGTGTTCCTCTCTATCGCTTAAACCCACTTGGTTGTCATTATAGTCAATGTTTCACTACATACAACTGAGGTCTCACCATTATCTGTCAAAAAGCTGTATGGCATACTTCCATAAAAGCACAGGTTGGACAAACACGAAAGCTTACATAAAGAAGCATTCCTACAAGTGAAACTATAAAACCAATTAATCCAATCAAAGCAAATACAGAAAAACCTAAAAAGAACGAAATAGGTATGAAAATAATAGGGCCCAGCCATAGTATATACGAATGGAAAAACCATTTTTTCGCACACGTCACATGTTTATCCAAGTAAGTTTCTTTCCATTCATCTACAGATAATAGAATCGTTGTTGTCTTTCCCGTCTTTTCATCAATTGTAGTTTCTCTTACTTTGTAATAACAATAATGGCAATGTTTAATTGGCCATACGAATAAATTAAACCAGACAGAATATAATAAATACACTACAGCAACCCATATACTAAAAAATGCAATCCCCACAGTGCTAAAAGTTATTAACCCTACCCTAAAAACCAATACAAGTACTGAATTATTGTATGGACACTTAGGATAGAATAGATGCCGTACCCCTAATTGATGTATTTCAGTCATATTTTTATTCTTCCTATTCAACTTGATGCAGGATTTTAATCTTTTATAATTAAAAAATTTGTTATTTCTTTTTTAATTGAAAAACTGTTAAGACACAAAGTAATCATGCAATACACCTAGCAGAGACATTCTTTAATTTCTTTAGAAATCATACTAGAGGGAGAAATATCCTGTTTCTTTTCAATGTCGGAGTTGTTACCTTTACTTATCCAAACGTTCGATAGTAATATCAGGAAGACCCCACTATATATCCATACTGAATAGAATTGTTGTAAAAAAATGAATTCTAAAATGAATGGGATAATAACCTGAAATAATTGCAAAAAGGAAGTGCTAATTGAACCTAGCCTAGCTATGGCCCAGTTCCAGAAACCTAAGGCAATAAAAGTTGGGAAAATCCCTAAAAATAAGATATAAGGCACCAATTCTAGATGAATCTGAAAAGATAATCCACCACTAATCATTGAAAGAAGAAATAGAGCAAGAAAAGTATGAAAGAGACTAGCATATGTAAAACTCATAAGATCAAATTCTTTACTCTCTGATTTTTTTACATTCAGAAATTTTCCAGTTATAACGGCGTAAAAACCCCACATGAAAGCAGCAAATATCAAGATAATGATCCCTATTATAGAAGAATTGGAAAAATTTGCCCAATCCCCATTAAAACTTATTAAAAAAATACCTAATAGTCCAACGATTCCAATTACTGTTATTTTCCAGCTTAATGGAGTTCCTTCAATCTTCCAAGCAAGAAACGGGACAAGGAATATATAAAAGGATGCAAGTAATGAAGCTAGGCCTGGTGTTGTAATATCTTGACCAATGGTTGCCGTTAGATACCCCAAAGCATCTAACCATCCTAATATTATGACAGTTTTTCCTGATAACATTGAAAATCCTTTTCGTCCCTTTATTAGAAGTATGATGAAGGAAAATACCAATACTCCTACTCCAAATCTAAGAGTTGTTGTTTGAAGGGGTGTGAGAGAAACTAGTGCTACTTCAATAACTAATGGGGTGATTCCCCAAATAATATTTGATAGAAAAAGTACAAACTGTGCACTACGATGAGATGGCAATGCATTGAAATCGAAGATTCTCAGGGATGATTTAATTAGAAGTGAAATATTATCTAGTTTTTGCATGCATGGATACAATGCTTCGAGATATAATAAATTATAACCTCCATATGACGGTATAGCGAATTACTTAACTGTCATATGTCGGAAAAGTTATATAGTGAAGGCAATTTTTTTTCCTTGGAGAGTTCAATGTTATACCAATTCATACTTGAAATTCAACACGATTGCAAATTTTCAGTCTTTTCACAAAATCATCCAAAAGTTGAAATCCAACGTTGGTGTAATACTGAAAATGATATTATTGAATTAAAAGGAGCTAAGAACGATCTTGAAGTAGCAATCACAGATGTAAAAGAGTCCCTAGGAAATGTTATTACTATTTTTCCTGATCAATGTCATATTCAACTCGTTGTGGACCTTTGTTATTATGATGTACTTCGTTTAGATAAAATTTTCAACAGATATAATTGTCTTGAACTTCCACCAGTGAAATATTTTGCAGGACGAGAAATTAGCAATCTTATTGTTACACCAGAAGATGCAGGATTAATCCTTGAAGATATTCGTAAGGAAGATCCTAGTGCCAAAGTGAATGTATTAAAACTTGCGCCTCTGAAGAGTGCTGCTGAACCGTATCCATTTTATCTTCCTTTAGATCGCTTGAAAAATGATTTAACCTCAAAACAACAAGAAGCACTTAAGCTTGCCTATACTAAGGGATATTACGAGTTACCAAGAAGTGTTTTCTTAGAAAACCTGGCTAAAGAGCTTAACATCCATCGTAGAACTTATGAAGAACATCTTAGAAGGGCGGAAAAGAAAATAATGAGCTACTTAGTTCCCTCCCTTATGCTTTAACCGTAAATGTTGGTCATAATACCCGTAATTTTATTGACATCATTTGGAAAAATCTCTAATTCATTCATATTGTGTAAAAGAACATCTAAGTTTCCCCCAGTATCGAAGAGTATCTTTTCATTGTCAATTGAAATCCAAAACGATTGAACATGAGCTCCTCGAAGATTGCTATTATCAGGAGATTCATTTGAATAAATATTTATTATCGTTGCTTGCATATGAAAACTCATCTCAAGCTAGATGTCACTTCGTTATAACATAATAGAGCTTTCAATTGATTAAAAAATTTTGGACATTAGGATAGAAGTCATATAATATTTTTTTAAAAAGATTGGATTCTGAATCTGATTAGGTTTAGAAAGCCATACAGCTTAGAGATCTTCCCAGTCTAAAGAATGATAATGCAATATTCTGATTTTATTGGTCTTTTTTCCGTATTAATAAAACTATAGCTAAGAAAACTCCAAAGAAGGAGAAAGTAGAACTTTTCGATTCCAAGGAACCACTGAAAAATAGGATCTTTGAAAGATTCGCTTGATATGGTAATAAATTATTCTTTGATACTGTGATGTTTACCTGTTCAAATTGACCAATATCAATCGGAAGAGTAATCTTTCCTTCTGAATTAGTAATACCTCTCCAATAATAAGTAGAATTAGTTAAGGTAATCCATGCGTTATCTACTGGTTCATTATTTGAAACCACAATTAATTGGTTGGTATTATTTATTTTAAAACTCTCTAACTTTGAAGGAATCTTAGTCCATATTGGAACTTCAGGATCCCCCATTAAATTATACTGAGTGAGAGTCCTTAAATCTTGATCCTCATTTCTCAGATTTGACTTACAATCTTCTGCGTACGCATTTTTTGCTAATGCTAAAGCTTTTCCAGGATGATTAGAATTTTCAGTGAAAATTCTTAGCCAAAACCGATATAATAAACCTTGGGTAACCCAACACTTGTAATTATCTGTATAAATCTCATTATCATAATAAGCTGACTTTGAGCTTCCTATACAGCCAATTCCACAATTTCTAACAATATACTCAGTTAAAGAGGTTCCTCCATTAAAAGTTCCTGTTGCACAGGCAGCTAAAAAATATAATCCATTTTTACCATAAGTTTCAAATTCAGTGGACGTTGAAATAAACATTTCCGATTCTAAACTATCCACTCCCCAATCAAATAAATTATCACCATCTACATCTTCAGTGAAAATACTTCTATACATTCCCGTTGATGATCCATGAG
>NZ_CDLCQJ010000062.1:0-3933 GCF_975850365.1 Candidatus Hodarchaeum mangrovi
GGAATTGGAGGAATTTAAAGGATATCCCGAATTTTAACCTGTCTATTGGGTTGTTAATGGTTGTGGAGTTCACACCAAATTAAAGAGTTTTCAAATTAGGATTCGAACCTCTTGTAGTTTATTTGAATAATTCTGTTAATCTCTTCTTTATGGTCAATAGGGAAATAATGAAGTTCTGAGTGTTAATAGAGTGAATTGATTTGAATTCTTGTCTATCTGTTGTTAAAAGTATCTGAATTATTTTGCGATTATTTTTTCTTCAGATCATAAAATGGTCTCATCTATATCTATTCGACTTAAAATACCATCAGTTGTTTATTTTTCCTCAAAATATTCTTTAGACATACAGCTATAACAATCAGGATTAGAAGAATTAAGATTTTTATTATAAATTATCATAGAACTAACGAAAAATCAATACTATTAACTATTGGGAAGAATGAAACAGTGTTTTTGATCTATGACAAAGGGATATGATTGAGATTCTATCTTCATATTGCAGAGCTTTAAAGAACCTTATTTCACGAGTGCGTCATTACGAAACGACTTCCTTGATCTCACTTTAGAAACGAGAATTAAGCTTTATGGATGATTTCCCTTTGGTAGATTCTCAGATATATGTAAAATTTGCCAAGAATAATTTAATCGCCTTATGTTTGGCTTCATATGTTGTAACAGCAGGCTTTGGAGTCATAATGCCATTTTTTCCACTTTATGTCAAGGAGATTTTGTCAGCCTACTCACTTTTTGGAATCAGTGTGGGTCTAGCGTTTCAAATAGGAGTTTTGACCTCAGCCTTCATGTTTATGAGATTTATGATGGCACCAGCTTATGGAGATCTATCTGATTCATCTGGTCGTAAACCTATCATCTTGGTTGGAATGACAGCTTATGCTTTTCTTTTGGTTGGATATGGATTAGCCTATGATTTTGTTTCCCTTCTATTGATGAGAGGCTTACAGGGAATGGCATCAGCAGCCGTTTGGCCCGTTGGTGAAGCCTTAATTGTTGATACATCTTCAAAAGAAAATACAGGTAGAAATCTTGGTTATTATATAATGAGTATGCAGGCTGGAATGGCTTCAGGACCGTTTTTAGGAGCGATTGTATACGGTTTCTTTAATGAAATTATCCTACTATCACCGTTTCTTTCATATCGTTTAACATTCATTTCCCAAGGAATATTGGGAATCCTAGCTACAGCAATTGTTGCATTACTTGTGAAGGATCCAAAGGACTTAGAAAAAAGTAAATCAAACATCTTTGAAGAATTCAAAGCGGTTACCAAGCTGATGATGGCGAAGACTGTAGAATCACCTAAGTATCTTCTGAAGACATTCAATCAAAAAACATCTTATCGTACTCTAAGTCTGTATGTAATTTACATTGTTGCAATAATCAATGGATTTGGTAATGCTATGATTTTCCCGATTATGACGCTATTCTTATCTGATTTTTTCTTTCTTGATGCCACTGTTGTTGCACTCATTGTAGGGATAGTTGGTGTTCTTGCTTTAAGTGGAAATCCATTGGGGGGATATTTGAGTGATCAATTTGGTCGAAAAAACGTCACATGGATTTCTGGACTTTTTAGAGGAATATTTTACGTGTTATTGGGGATTGAATGGGGATTACTGAGTGTAATAGTTCTTTTTATTGCAACAAGGTTTATGTGGAGCATTTTTCAACCATCTTTTCGTGCATTGCAAAGTGATATGATACCAGAAGCTGTTCGGGGTAAGGAATTTGGAATAGTCCAAGCTTTATTTAATCTTGGTTCAATTATTGGGCCTCTTCTTGGGGGAGTAGTTTATGATGCTTTCTTTAGCATTCATTTTTCATTCCTTGGCATTAAATTATTTGGAGTAGGAGCAACATTTGCTTTAGCTGGAATTTTTTCGATTATTGGTAGTATTTTCCTTCTAATCTATACACAGCCAATTAAATTATCAAAAGATCAAACAATTGAGACATTAGCATTGCATGACTGATCAGTTTTTTCTATTTTCAGAAACTCATATTTTAAGAGAGAAATGAAGGATAAGCTAAAGCCAGTATGATATTCAAAGCCTAGCTCATCCTTTTGCAGGAAGTGGGATACACAGATAAACTCCTAACAAACTATGAATGCAATATCTAGTTACTAATTAGCTTAAATCTAGTGATTGGGAGTCAAATTTTTACAAATATTCTTTAATCATTTCTTATAATAAGCGAAATTCTCGTAGGAGAAATCTTGACTAATATCGTGAAATATCACATCAATTTCGTTTGTTAATTGGTTAGATAAAGGGCCAAAATTTAATGCATCTGTGTTTAGTTCGATTTGCTCAACGGTTTTTGCTCCTGGGATGGGTATTGCACGCTGATCCTTAGACCAGATATATCTTAATGCAATTTGAGCTAAGGAACTTTCTTCATCCTTTAATATCTCTTTTAACTGATCTAAAGCCTTAAAAATTTTTAAATATCGTTCTTGAGTAAAGTCATAGCTTCCAAGCATATGGTTAGCGGTTCGTTTTGTGTTTGGTGAATATTTTCCTGTTAAAATTCCACTTTGTAATGGTTGCCGGATAATTCCTGCCATATCAGCATTTTCACATAATTTAGACATCGGAGTATTATATCTTGTCAGATTTAGAACATATTGCATGGCAGTGCAATGTTTTCCTTTAGCAAATTCTTCTGCACGATTCGCATCATCGGTACTCCATCCATAATAGAGAATTTTCCCTTCATCAACAAGTTCTTCCAAAACGTCTCTAATAACCAATGCACTTTCTGGTTGCTGTACAGCATTATGTAATTGATAAATATCGATATAATTGGTTTTTAATCGTTCTAAGCTTCCGTTGACCGCAATATTTATTTTTTCACGTATTTTTTTAATGTCAGGGGTAGTTTCTTTCGCATCATCATATACTGTATTAAATTTTGTAGCAATCACAACACTTTCACGTCTTCCTCTCAGAGCTTCTCCAAGGACTTCTTCACTTCGTCCTTTTATCCCATAAGCTTCAGCTGTATCAAAGAGATTAACTCCTAATTCAAGTGCTTTATGTATGGTTCGTATAGACTCCTTATCATCAACATTACCATAAGCTAGATATTGATCATTTTTCCCTTTGAACGGACCTCCAATCGCCCAACATCCCATTCCCAACCCACTAACTTTTATGTTACTTTTACCCATTCTTCTTGTTAGCATAATAATAGTCACTTTCATTTATCGAATGCTTACAAAAGGTTCTAATAACATTGAATTCTAATATGCATTCTCTAGAAGAGAAAATTTCAATTTGAATTGAATTCATCATTATTGAGGTAGATTCATTTCACTAGGCTACCTTTTCGTATCTATTTCTAGACTATTTAATGTTTTAGAACAGCTTTCACGTGTTTCAAATAGTCTTTGAATCGTTCTTCTATTTTAAATTTTAGTTAATGGCGAAAAATTTTCTGCTTTAATTTTCTTTACATATAATAAAATATGAAATTAAAGATGTTTTTAGGTCTTTACAAATAACAAGCTAACTCCCGTTAATAATTCTGTTTTTTAAATTTCTATTTCTATCTTCCCATAAGATTATAACACTGTTAATTAATAATCACTTTCATTGATAGTTCTTTTTCAGGATAGTAGAGCTTCTGTTAGGAAATAGATTAGGGGAAAAAAAAGGGGAAACTAATAATTAATGTATCTATTATTCATATTAAGATGAAAAAATTGATTTGTGAGGAGTAAAAACACTTATTTTTATGAAATGATGATTTTATGATATTCTTAACTACCAACAATCAGATATTATAAGTCAATAGTTTCTGTTTTAAGCGAATAGGATGAAGAAAAAATGGTTAGAATGGGATCTCTCTCTACATTGGTAACTGAAGCTATCAAACCTGGGTTAAAAATCGCTTTCGGTGGGGGTGCTA
>NZ_CDLCQJ010000063.1:0-1981 GCF_975850365.1 Candidatus Hodarchaeum mangrovi
CTTTTTATCTATAGGTGTCTTACCATATCCATCTCCTCTAATACTTCATAATAAGATTTATTTTCAGTCCTTTTTGTCAAAACTACCTTTCGATATAAATTTACCTCTATTCTTTGATATTTATTGTTCTTGGTATTCTTTTCTTGATCTTTCCATTTTGACCACAAAAAATTATTGTGTATATACTTTTTATATAAAAATCAGGACTAACCAACGTTGTATGATTAATTATTATGAATAATTTTTCTCAATACTTATTCGTATAACCTTGATTTATAACAATATTCTTAAAGGATCAGTTTGGATAGTTTAAAAGTGATTATTTTTCATAAATCTTATCCAATTCTTCGTCAGAAACATTGAAAACTATATTGTGAGGAAGGAGTGGTTCCTTATAAAAGAATGTGTGTAAGCGATCATCTTTATTGGTAAAACCAGCTCGTTTGTTAAATTCTCACTAGGCCTTAAGAATATTCAATCCATATTGGGTAACATCAAGCTCTGTTCCAAGATATCCTTTAACTAATTCAACCATACCTGTTGAACCACTTACAATATCTGAAATAGCAGAAACAACGAATAGATTAATCATTCAGAATATTCATATTTAACAAATTATGCTCTAATCAGTCTCGAAATCGGGAAGATCGTTTTCCTGAGAGTTTTTGGACAACCCAAACTAAGTTCCATTCCATAGATCCTTTATAATCTACACGTTTCCAAAATAGTAGGATTATCGACCATACAAGAACGTTAATCAGCGCAAATATTGTGATGTTGAAAAAACTGGCATTCCATTCAGACCAGAGTGGGCGAATTATTAATTGGAGAGCTGCTGCTAGCACGCCTTCCCACATATAGATGGTTAAAGCAAGTTTACCAAAATCAGGAACCTTTTTTGCTAATTGTGCCCACTTCTCCCTTGTTGTTGGAGAGCGATAATCTAATAATGCAAGTCCGAGGAATATCAAGAAGAAAAACAAACCAAGCTGTAATGATTTTTGTCCCATTAAAGCAATACTAGCTTCCCAGGTGAATGGTTCAAAACCATAAGGACTTGTGGGTTCTTCAATAAACATAATGCCAAATATAAATGTGACTAAGACGAATATACCAATTCCAGTTAGGATTGTTCTGGGTTTCTCTTTTCTAGCCATCGCAATTCCTACAATTGCTCCAAAACAACCATACGAGAGATGTGGAAATATAGGCATCATTCCATTTGTCAATGGTTCCATGAAAAAGGCTAGAAGGAGATTTCCATTTATATATTCATTTCGTATTATCTCGCCTATTGTCATTCTCAAGAATGGGGATATAATGAAAATGATTATACCCATTAATGCTAATGAACCATAAACGGTTTTAGGATTAGTCATTCCTTTCATTTTGTAGAGAATTCCCATAAATATGGAGATAAAAATTGTAATAACACCAATCATTGAGAGTGTTTCCATTCCAATGAATGTCATGACAGGTATGGGGGGATCTGGTAGTCTACCAAATAGAAGTAAGTATGGAACTATTCCTGTCCCATTGGACAGAGTTTCTTCCATTACAATAACTGGCATTGTATCATCTAAAGACCGTGTTAAAAAAGCACGATAGAAGAAACTGTACCCAATCATCAGAAGGCCCATTATCCATCCGCTAATTATAACAAGTCTTGATGTGATTTGACCAGTTATCAGTCTCTTATAAATCATGTACGCATTCACTGCACCTGATATCACATAGAAAATGCCTGCCATTGTTATAAATAGGTACAAAATTGCAATTTCAGAACTAATAGCGCCTCCTGAATAGAATCCAAAGTAATAATCCCATAGAATTCGATGAATGAATACTACAGATATTATAGCACCACCTCTTATTAAATCAAATGTAAAGATTCTATCAATCTTGTTACTTTTTTCTTCAAATGTCATGGTTTTTTTCACTTTCAGAATCTTTAATTCATTCAAAAATAAATTTGAATTGA
>NZ_CDLCQJ010000064.1:0-15932 GCF_975850365.1 Candidatus Hodarchaeum mangrovi
GTCCTCCACCCGCTGATCCCGCGAGTTGAGACTTATAGGGTTTATTACTAAATATTGAATAAGCAGAGATTAGTAATAGGAGGACAATCCATAAATCCGGGAGGGGAAAAGATGATTCAAATGCGAAATAAATTGGATAAAGTTCCTCAGAAGAGGGGATAGATTTGAATATATCGAGAAACCAACCGATCCAAAAACCAATAATAGCAATAGAACCAACTATTTCAAGAGTTACAATAAATTTTTCATTTTTATCAATGCTCATGATATTAAACTCCATAGAATTTTGCTATAATCCAAAGGAAGAACTCTCGTGAAATTATACGTTGTAGGAATAATAAAAGCGTGGTTTGAAGTAGCGAACCAGCGGTGTAAAAACTTTTAGGATTTCTTGTAGAGATAACTTGAGTAATCTTTTTCGACACTTTCATGGGTGGAGGACTAATAATCAGATTCTGAATAATATTTGTCCATACGATTAATGATCTGGTATAATATGGAGAACTTTTTTGCAGTGGAATTTCCTGAATCATAGAAGCTATTTCATCAGATCTGTATTTCGCTTCTGCTTTGTGTAAGGTTATCGTTGCAGCATCAAACGAGGTATTTATATCACCAGGAGAAATTGTTGTGACATGGATGCCAAAAGGTTTCAATTCTGTTCGTAGACTATCTGTGAGTCTGATAATTCCCGCTTTACTAATTGAATACCCTGCTTGAAAAGGGATAGTCGCCATCCCTGCCATTGATGCAGTATTAATTATTAAACCACTTCTTCGTTCTCGCATTTGAGGAAGAATCGCTTGAATCATCCTGACGTAACCAAGAACATTTACCTCGAATTGATGAATCCAGTTTTCAATAGGGGATTCTTCCACTGGGCCAAAGTATCCGATTCCAGCGTTGTTTATGAGAACATCAATAGCTGTATCATCTATATTCGTGATAAAATGACTTATTTCTTGACTTTTGGTAACATCAAGGGGAATAAAAGTGATTTGGTCTAATAAAAAATCTAGTTTCTCTTGAATATCCTGTGAAATGAAAATTTTTCCTTTTTTCAACATTGATTCTTTTTTATTACTATATTTATATCGTGTATGGTCTCTTAAGAAAATTTCTTTAAGAATTTCATTATCTCTTCTATTTTTATATGTACCAATTACTTCATGCCCTTTATAAGTTAAATAAATAGCATGAGACAACCCTAATCCTGAAGATGCTCCAGTAATAAGAATTTGTTTGGATTTCATTCTTCATCATGTCCATTTATAAAATCCAGTATATTATAGTTCTTCCATGGTCGAGTAAAAGGAATATCTGGAAGCTTCTCTTCATGCTGCATCTCTTTCTCAAAATAATACAAATAACTTGTTTCGCCAACAAGGTGCATTCCTCCTGCAACAGGTATCTCTGCCCCAGTAACCCATTCAGCAAGATCAGATATTAAAAATAAAATAACTTTTGCTACATCCTCAGGTCTCCCGATTCTTCCACGTGGAATCTGTTTAAGAAGTTCTTTAGCCAGAGAGGGTAGCTCTAATATCTCTTTCATCATTGGAGTATTTATAGCTCCAGGACGAATTGTATTCACGTTTATTCCATAAGGTGCTAACTCAAGAGCCAAACTTCGTGATAATCCAGAAATTGCAGCTTTACTAGTTGCATAAGCTGTTATACCTGCAACAGGAATTTGATCGTTAATACTTGAAATATTTACTATTCTTCCTTTGATCTCACGTTCTATCATGACTTTTGAGACTGTGTTACATAATAAATGTGTTCCTTTTAGATTAGTATCTAGTGTCCAGTCCCACTCTTCTTCAATTAAGTCATTATAAGCTGATAAACCACTAACTCCAGCGCAGTTAACTAGAATATCTATAGTATCAAATGTTGATAATGTTATTTCTACCAATTCATTAACTTGATGCGAATTAGAAACATCCGTTTTATGAAAAATCGCTTTGGTTCCAGAGGACTGTAATTGATGCTCTAATTGAGAACCTCCCTCCTGATCAAGATCAGCAATAACGATGTTAGCACCTTGAGATGCTAAAAGGATTGCAGCAGCTTTTCCAATTCCTGAGGCACCACCTGTAATGATTACAGTTTTATTCTTCAGATTTAAAAGGTTCATTACTCATCTATCCTTTATCAGTTGATTGAGATACATAATCTCCATGAAATTGAACGGGAATACTAGCTAGAATTTGAATCCATTTAACTGTACTATCAGAAGATCGTAACAGCTTAATTAATGATCCTTGTTTCAATTTTATTTTTCTCATAGTCAATGCTTTGGTCGCCCCCAGTTCCTGACGCAAAATTCTAACCCAATTTCCATATGGTCCCGCAATAACAAATTGAGTCTCTCTTAATCCCTCCCAAATTTCTTGTATTACTCCATCTTCTTCAGTATAACCAATGGTTATCGAATCAATTACCCTTTTTTCTGGTTCCGCCTCTAAAATAAAAGTAAAAGACTTTTTCCCTTCTCCTTTGCACATATCAAGGTATTCTTGATTCTCATTTGTCTTTTGTTGGATTGTTTTTAGATGTTCGTTACTTCCTAATAACATTAAAAATCCTCCTTATAATCGCTTTTTTATTATTTCAAAAATTTTAAAGATTGCTAGTAAAATTTTGAGGCTTAAATTTTGGTTTAGGGATGAAGACTTAAACCTCTATTACATCTATAAGTGCAATGGAATTTCAATAATTATTAAGAAAACTAATAGAGAAACAGTAATGGTGATAGATGCATACAGAATTCTAAATAGACCATGTGTATACATCCATTGAATCCGATCTATTGTACTTATACTTTTTCTCGCCAAATGACTTAGATTTCGTAATCTCTTTTGATCATCTAAAGAGATACTAGCTTGATCTAGAATTTTGGAAATATTTAAATCATGGTTGACCCGAGACAATCGCAACTTAGCACGGTATATCATTACTTGTGTCATTAACGAAATAAAAACCATTAAAAGCAAGAATAAGATGTTAATTCCTGCTAAGAACTGCGTTAATGTATTTATACCGTTGAGAAACAATTGCAAAGACAAAAATGTTAAAATACTTGCTGAAGTAGCTACTGAGGCTAAAGGGGTCGCTGCTGTTGTTAAATAGTCAATTCTATGACTTGAAATATCTAACAATTGAAGGAGTTCTTTTCTCAGTTCTATAGGATCATGAGAATGTTTCTGGTTCATTTCTATTCCTCATATGAGATACTTTTTCCCAAAAGATCTCAAGGCTTCTTGAAACATCTGAACAGGTGCTGCAGTCAATCCAGCTCCAATTTGTCCTATTCCTGCATCCTTATGAGCTATCCCAGTATTAATTAGGGGAGTTTCGTTAAGTTCGATCACTTTTCTAATATCAATTCCTAAAGGAGCTCCTTTGAAGTTAAGAAAAGGAATAGTATATGTTCCACTTGTCCCAGCAGTTATTTCATACATTCTTCTGGTTCGTGAAACAGCTTCATTAGCTGATCCTCCAACGAATGAAACTATAGCTGGTGATGATGCCATAGAAAAACCTCCAATTCCAATAACTTCAGAAATAGTTGAATCCCCAAGATCAAGACAGGCATCTTTTTCTGAATACCCTGGAAAGTATAATCCCTCAACCATAGTTGCTGGTGAGGTAAACCATTTTCTTCCAAGACCAGAAACTTGAATACCAATATCAGTTCCATTTCTTGCCATAGCTACTACTAATGAGCAATAATCAATATCTCGTGCTGCATCTGCGATCAATTTGGAATGAGGCATTGATAGGTTAAGATGAAAAATATCTGCATTCTCTTTAATAAAAGTAAGAATATCTTTGGCTATTTCATTTTCAACAGAATTATAGAGATATGGAACAATTTCACTCAGGAACAGATAAGTTCCTGACCGATTTCTATTATGTCCTTCATCTCCCATGTGTAATGACTCGGCAATAATGGCTTTAATATCAATTCCTCCAGAAAGTTTTATTGCTTTTTTAAGAGACGGAGCTAAGACCTCTTTCATCCAGATAAGTCGATCTAGGACATCTTTTCCCCAACCTCCAAATCTCAGAACTTTGCCCCTTCCTTCATTAATGGTACAGAACGCTTTTTTCTTAGTTTCTGGATCTTCTAATACAAATACTGGTTGATGTGGGGCTGTTATTCCAGTCATTGGACCAACAGTGTCATAGTCATGATTACTGTCAAATTCTATCTCTCCTGAAGCTGCTAATGTATAACCTTCTTTCAAATCGTGTGCTAATCCCTCATAAACTAAGATACCAGCAATAGCTCCTTTTAGAGGACCAGACATACTATCCCATTTAATTGGTGGTCCTGCATGCAATATGGTTTTTTTTGTCATTCTAGGAATAATATTATATGCCTCAAGTTCAATATCAACTAAAATAGGTCTAATTTTCTCCATCCTGAATAAGGCTTCTGTATTCGCATCTGTTATTTTCTTCTTAATATCCATTCAATCAAGTCCTATATTCATTATAACAGCTTTGAAAGTAAATCTATTAGTTCTGGGTCTCCTCCTGCGGGGGGTGTCCATCTGAGATGAATTATTTGAACACCTTGAGTTTCACAGGAATCTGCGAATGATTTTAATCCAATATTAACAATTGCTGGTCCTTTTTGTAATAATTCATCCAGATCTGACAGATTATCACTTCCTAATTGATTTGTTTTCTAAATGCAATATATGAGGCTAAAAGGGCAGCTTGTGCATTTGATGGCATGATATATACTCCAAGGTTCTTTAAAGTCTTGATTATTCCTTCATAGTCTTGAGGGTCAAGTTCAGTACCACAAACATGTGCAACAACAAAAATTTTATGATTTTGATTTTTCCAAGCTGTTAAAGCTTCCATCATATCTTCTACTGGATTTATATGCGATCCAAATCCAAGAACGAAGTCAATTAATATAACAGCAACTTGAGGGTCAGTAACTTCCTGTAGAAATCGTCTAGTTCTCTCAGTTTGATCGATCATAGGGTGAGGTTTCCCTACAGTAAATTCATCTGCTCCTAGATCAATCAAAGTATGTTCTCTACTTTTCATTGGGTCATCAAGTAATTCAGTATTCTTTAGGGAAATATTAGTCCATAATTTTTCTCCTTCAGGGAGATAGTCTAAGATAATCATCGCAGCTTCAAATGTAAAGGTTCCTCCTACATAGAGTCCTCTTATATATTTTTGCTTAGCTGATAATGATTTTATACTTTTATTGATGAGCAAAGAAATTTCAGATAGATTAGAAAATTTCCCAATGACTCTTTTTAATGACTTTTGTTTGAAATAATATTGCGCAGAGAGAGCTGATTCTTCTAAGGTCCGAACGGTAATTGTGTGTGAAGACTCACAAAATCCAGGTTGCTTCCCAAGAAAATTAATAATAATATTTTTTTTACATTTTTTAACAAAATCAAGAACCCGATTAAAAGTTAAATCTTCTGGAGGTTTTGATACGATAATAATCAGCTCAATAGTAGGATCCTTTTCTAATGCCAGCAACCCATCAATCATAGATATACCCATGACTTTGTCTTTCACATCATTCGATCCTGTTCCCAGAGCATGCTTTATACCCACTCCAAGATGATGACATAACACCATGACTTCTTGAGTTCCTGTACCAGATGCTGCCACAATACCAATTGGACCTGGTTGAACAACATTTGCAAAAGCTAGTCCTACATTGTTAATCATTGCAGTTCCACAATCAGGTCCCATTAAAATTAGATTCCGTTTATGTGCTTCTTTTTTAAGGCGAATTTCATCTTCAATAGAGACATTATCTGAAAATAGTAACACATTGATATTTTTTTCAAGTGCAAGGCGTGTTTCTCGGACTGCATATTCTCCTGGAACTGATATTATTGTTAAATTAATATCAGGATTTGAAACTAGAACACTTCGTAATGATCTATATTCAAATGTTGTATTAAGACTTGATTCGACTTCTTCAGTTAGAAATTGAATAATAAAATTGATTGCATCCTCTGCATGAGTTTCAGATTTTGCTTTGACAGAAATAATGATATCATTCGGACTTGCCTTTTTAGCTTCCTCTGTTAATAAATTAACCTCCTCAAGCAATGGTTTATTCTTGGGAGTACCCATTAAAACAGAAGCAAGTTCGATTCCCTCTTTACGACTTGCTTGAGAAGCAGCACGCATTAACTGAACAGAATCACGATAATGCTGTTTAATAAGGTGAGTTTTTATAACACTCAAACTAATTTCAACTCATAAAGTGTAATTGATAGAGAATCTGTAGAAATTATTCAAATATCTTCTCTTCAGTAAATTCCGCTCCTATAGCGTCCAACTCAACGTCTCTTGGCTTTTTTTCAACTACCTGAGTTTCCAGTTCGTCGAAGTATTCGTGTTGGATTAATAAATTCATAATTTCATTTGTACCTGTCCAAATAGACATTAAGCGTATATCTCGAAGAAATCTTTCAATGGGATAAACATTGGTGTAACCAATACCCCCCATTATTTGCATGGCATGATTAATTATTGTCCATGCAGCTTCCGTGGCAAATTTCTTTGATTCAGAAACTAATCGTCGGATCGGACCATTAGTTAATCCTTTATTAGTGTCAATATGTCGTGAAGTAGAATAAATTAGACTACGGGCAGCATCAAGAAGAGTAATGCTATCAGCTATTTTGAATGATACTGCTTGGAATTTTTGTATTGGTCTTCCAAATGCCTTTCTTCGGGTGCTATATTTTGCCGCGATTTCAATACCTGCACGAGCACTTCCAACTGCACCTGCTGCTGAAGTCATCCGTTCCGGGATCATCATTTGGTTAAAAATATCGCCTCCTGAATTCAGAGATCCAATAAGGTTTTCTTCTGGCACAAAGACATTTTCAAATAATAACCTTCCCGTTCCACCTCCTCTTGAACCCATCAATCCATATACATGTTTAGTTTGAACTCCAAACTTTTTTTCAACCATGAAAGTACTAATCGTTTGTCTAGGATCTGAAGTAGAAGACCCAGTTTTAGCATACACCAGAAAAACATCGGCTCCTTCAGCTCCAACGACAAAACGTTTTTGTCCGTTAAGAACGAACCTATCCCCATCTTTTTCAGCGGTACAGGTTGCACCAAAGAAGTCTGACCCACCTCGAGGTTCGGTCAAAGCCTCAGCACAGAAAAGTTTACCTCGTAGGATTGGTTCAAGATATTTTTCTTTTTGATCAGGAGTTCCAAAATGCTCGAGTGCTTCTCCTACGATACTGGGTAAGGAATATAGGCATCCTAATGCTGGACCTAATACCCCGATTTCCTCTATAACACTTGTTTCAGCAACCCAGCCAAGTTCTCTTCCACCTGACTCATGTTTGAATCGAAGACCCAATAGCCCCTGACTACCTAGATCTTCAATATATTTAGTTGGATATTGTATTTCTTCACGATCCATCTGGCGTAGGAGACTAGGTAAAACAGATTTAACAAACTCTCGTGCTTGATATTTGACTTTAAGTTCCTCTTCATTTAAAATTACATCATACATGGACATAAAACCCCTAAAACTTGATGAAATTTTTAGTATTCAATTTTATTTAACTAATTCTCCCTCAATGTTTGAGATTTATTTTTCCTTAATCTTCCCTCTAGAAATTTATATAGGTAAAGATATATTATAATCCCTCTCAACAGGTGTAATATATTGGAATATAAGTATGTAGGTAAACCAATTCCCCGTGTCGATGCACTTGAAAAAGTAACCGGAACTGCACAATATATAGATGATCTTAGATTTCCTAGAACTTTATATGTTAAAGTTTTACGAGCTGGAGTCCCCCATGCTTTAATAAAAAATATTGATTATTCAATAGCAGAAAGATCTAACGGTGTTATAAAGGTTATTACTGGCAAATCGAAGATTTTTGAAAATTACAAATTAATTGGTACCTGTATTTTTGATCAACCACCCATAGCTTCAGAAAAAGTAAGACATGCAGGAGAAGTGATAGCTGCTGTCATTGCACATACTGAAAAACAAGCAAAAGAAGCAGTTAATAAAATTACGGTGGATTATGAGGAATTACCGGCAATTTTTGACCCTTTGGACGCTATAGTTCCAAATGCTCCCTTAATTCATAAAGATAATGGAAATTACACACATTTACCTACATTTCAACCCATCCCCTCCACAAATATTTTCTACAAATATAATTTGAAAAAAGGGAATTTTACAAATGTATTCGAAGATGCTGACATATATGTTGAAGATGATTTTGAGTATCCATTAATGAATCATGCAGCCATTGAACCACATGGGGCAATTGCTTTATGGGATTTAACAGGTGAGCTTCATCTGTGGAGTAGTTCTCAAGCACCTTTTGTTTTACGAGAAGTATTAGCTCATCTCTTTGATCTGGAAATGAATAAAATTCATATTCACATTCCCAATTACTTAGGAGGGGGATTTGGAAGTAAATCTGATTATACTATTGAACCATTATTAGCGTATATTGGCAAATCTGTACCAGGAAATTATGTTAAATGGATTCTTACAAGAGAGGAGGTTTTCAAAGGTACTGTGTTAGGAAGGGGAATGAAAGGGCATATGAAGATAGGTGCTAAGAAGGATGGTACACTAGTTGGTATTGAAGCTCAACTATATTTTAGTGATGGAGCTTATGGAGATACTAGTTGTAATATAGTATTAGCAGCTGGACACAACTGTGTAGGACCTTATTATTTTCCAAACTGTAATTTAACATCAATGGGTATTTATACAAACACTCCTCCAGTTGGTGCATATCGTGGATATGGCCATCCCGAAGGTCAGTTTATGATTGAGCGATTAATGGAAAAATTAGCTCATAAATTAGAAATTGATTCTAAGAAAGTACGATTTCTAAATTTTTTGAAACCTGGACAGACAAATTCTTTAGATCAAATCATTACTGAGCATAATGGTAATATAAGGGAGTGTTTTACTTTAATGACCCAAGCTCTTGAAGCTACTCCTTTACCTAAAGAAGATCCGAAATATTTTTATGGACGAGGTGTATCAGCCTTGGTAAAATCCCCTGTTCAAGCTGCAAACGCTTCCTCAAATGTTATACTTAAATTCAATGAGGATTTAACTGTGAATATTTCAATAGGAGGGATTGAATTGGGTCAAGGAAATCGAACAGTCTTGGCTCAAATTGCTGCTGAGAAGTTACAAATCCCTGTTCAGAACATTAGAATTAATCCTGAAATTAATACACAATTATCTCCTTATGAATGGCAAACTGTAGCTTCTATGAGTACCATGCGGATTGGTAATGCCATAATAAACGCGGCAGAAAAAGCTATCATGCAGTTCAAAATTAATGCAAGTTTTGTACTTGAATGTAATCCTGATGGTTTAATTTACAATGGAATTGAGGTCTCAAATGGGAATCAAAGCATTCCATTAGAAAAATTGGTTTTAGGTTATCAATATCCTGATGGTCATACTGTGGGAAATCCAGTCTTCTCAACAGGCTCTTCTGTGGTTCGAAATGTCACGTTTCCTGATTTGGAATCAGGAAAATACCAACCATATGAATGGACTTTTGGTAGTCAGGGTGTCGATGTACGAATTGATAAAGAAACTGGAGATGTAAAAGTTTTACATGTTGTTACAGCACTAGATATTGGTCAGGTTATTAATCCTGAGACTGCAAAAGGACAAATAATGGGGGGTGTTATGCAAGGTCTTGGAGCTGCGTTAATGGAAAAAATTGAATTTAGTGAGAAAGGAGAAATGATCACTAAGAATTTTCGACGATATCAAATCCCTCATCTATCTGATATGCCCAAATATACCTGTATTTTTATTGAAAATCCCCAACCAAATGGACCGTTTGGATGCCGCCCAATGGCAGAACATTCAGTCATTGGACCTCCACCGGCTATTATGAATGCAATTCAGAATGCAACTGGAATTTCGATTAATGTATTACCTGCAACACCCGAGAAAATATTAAAAGGATTAGAAAAACAGAGGGAAGCCTAATGGAAGTTAGAATAACAGTCAATGCGATCAATTACACTATTGATGTAGATCAAGAGACCAGTTTGTTATATGTTATTCGAAATCACCTGAATTTGACCGGCACTAAAAATGGATGCTCACAAGGACATTGTGGTGCGTGTACAGTTGTTTTGAATGGCAAAGCTGTTAAATCATGTCTGCTAAAACCAAAGAAGTATAATAATTCTCAAATAACTACAATTGAAGGAATTCAACATGGACTAATGTTGCATCCTATTCAGGAAGCGTTTATCTTAAAGAATGCTGTTCAATGTGGATTTTGTACACCTGGATTTATCATGGAACTTTTTGCTTTATTTTTAAAAGAACCGAAAGCTGACAAACAACAGATTGAGAAAACTTTAGAGGGTCATTTATGCCGTTGTACAGGATATTTACCTATACTTGAGGCTGCATTACTTGCACAACGTTTAATTCAAGGGAAATAAATTAAATATTAGCTATCTTCTCTTTTCAAAATTACCAAATGTTCAGTCTTTATTCTTTTACTTTTTCTCCCTGTTGATGGATTTTTCTCTAATTTAAAAATATTTCTCGATTTTATGGTATCAATAAGTGTAATCTTATGATACCATCCACAATTTTGGAAATGTTCAACAATAATATCATCAAGTGGTATGGGTGTTGAATGTATAGTTGCTGGGCCAAGAAAAATGCATAGATAGTCCTCTATCTGTCTACTAGTCTTTTCTAATATATTTAATATGGAATAAAAATACCTTTCATACATTTGGAGCAATAATGGGGACTCAATCTTTTCTTTTATGCTATAAAATAAATTAGAATGTACTTTGATGGGATGGACATTGTTGTAAGGTATTTCTTGCTTAGATAAATTTTTTATGTCTGTATCATTAAATCCTAGCCAATATAAAGCAAGTTTTGTTGATCGAATGTATTCTTGAGCCTGTAAATAAGGAGGGGATGTCAAAAGAAGGCCATATTTTTTTTCTAATCGCATTTTTTGAGAATTTATTCCAGCTTCAATAATAAATTTAACATCTTGAGGATTTAATTGATTATAAGACCTTAAATTGGTGATAAACTTCCTAATTTCATTTTCCAAAGTTAAAAAAAAGTTCTTTTTCCAATCATGTTGTAATAAATTCGTAATTTTTTTGCGAGAATAATTCGATTTTATTAATTTATGAATTTTATCATCAGCTAGGGAATAATATTGAGTGATTTTAATTAAGGGTAAAAAAATCAGATTTTTTTGTTCTGAAGGGAGTGAATGGGTATACCCCCAAGCTTGTGTTAGAATAGGTAGAAATGTTTCAGGAAACCAATACATTATTCGTGACCAATTAGGATAATATTTTTCTGTTGAGTGTTGAATCTCTTTAATAAAATAAGAGGGGGAGAAGTAGGAAGGATCGCAAAGAATTGCATTATGAATCGTCTGAAGAAGGGGATTAAGATCCCAGAGCTCATAATTATACCCATAAAGTCGTGCAACAATTCCTACTGTTCCATATCCCGCAAATGGATCGAAAATAGATTTATTTTTTTTTGGATGAAAATTTTTTAAGACGTATGCTACTACTTGTGGAATAAATTTAGCAGGATACCGATAAAGGGCGAATGCTCCATGTGTAGTTGAGGGAATCTCGGATATCATTGATCTAAAGGAAATTGATTGTTTAAACAATAAATTCAAAACCCTTTGTTCAAAGATTAACCTTTCCTCTAAAAGAGTGACTCGAATAACCTGATGATATGTTTTTCTACAATATTAGGGAAAATTCTCTTTTACCAATCTCAAGATTATTGTCTTTTATATTTTGTCTTGTGAATTATAAAATTATTTAATTTTACAATCTCAAGAATTTTCATATTCAATTATCAAAAAAAGTAGAGGTGGTTCTTAATCTATCTTCTAATACAAATCTTTAGTCTATTAACTCATTTTGGCTAACAACTTCTGAGTTAAGATTGAAAGTCCATTGAAAGAGTTCTCGTGCTTTATCGATATCAATAGTTGCAACGCTATTATGAATGCAACTAAATGAACGGCATTTTTTCTGTTTTATATCTCCCCATTTCAACCCCCATCCTTTAAGAATCCCAAATATAACAGCGAAATCCTGCCCTCTTTCAGTTAGAACATATTGCACACGGATAGGCATTTTATCACTAATTACTGAGCGTTCGATTATTTTATTTTCTTCAAGGAGTGATAATCCTTCAGAAAGAACCCTAGCTGAAATTTTCTGACCATATTTTCCTTCAATTTCATTTTGAATGTCTGTAAAGAAAGAATTTGGGTGCATTAACAATTCACAGATTATTAAACTAATCCATTTTTTACCAAGAACCTTGATTGGTAACATTGCAGCACAATCATCATTTTCTTCAAACATTTTCGAAAATTCCTAATATTTGTAACAGATGCAGTGATTTTTCTTTTTTTAAAACGAAAAGCATTTTTACTTGATTTTATTTAATTATATCACTATTGTTACTAGGTAATAATTTTGTTACTTAATAAACTTTCTACACAAAAAATAATCCCCTTCATTTCTTGCATTTTGATTAAAGAAAAGTACTTTTCTTCATAGATTGTCTTAATATTCTAATTGTTTTTATAAATAATTTCTATTTTTTTAAATACTAATAAAAGGGAGAGAGAATATCAATGTCTATGATTGTAGAAAATCTCTCAAATGAAAGAAGGATTAAAACTATTTGGATCTAAAACTGAATTAAAATAACAAAATATACTCTATCGTGGAAATAATACCAATGAGATTTAATAAGAGAATCTCTCAAATAGTGTAATTAATATATTCATTCTGTTTTCGTTAGATAGAAGCGTTGAATTTTAAGAAAAATATCTTAAATATCAACAAATTTGAAATTAAATTCTCGTTTCTCTATTTGCATAAGGGCGATAGAATTGTTTGGAGCAAAATATTTATCAGTTGGCGAACCAGGATTAATAAATTGAATCTTATGAAAAATTTTTGCTTCTGGCTGATGAGTGTGTCCACAAACGATGATATCAGGTAGCTGTTCTTTAGAAAATCTCTGAAATCTTGAAACAATTCTTTCATAATAGCCTGAAGGGCCTCCATCACCATGAATCAGGCCTACTGTAACTTCCTCAATTCTAATTCGAAGGATGCTTGGAAGGGCACGAATTACATCTGAATGACACATATTTCCATGAACCGCTTTAACAGGAGCGGTATTAGCAAGATCTTCTATAACCTTTAATTCTTCAAGATCACCGGCATGAAGAATAAGGTCACAATCAGAGAAATACCTAGTTATGGATGAGGGGAGATTTTTCTTTCGGGAAGGTATGTGTGTATCTGAAATTAAACCAACTTTTTTCATTATGGAGTTTGAAAATTACTAATTTAATTTACTTCCTCCAAAGAGATATCAAAAAAAAGAGAAGGAGAATGGTTATTTTCTTCTTCGTAGAATTAGTATGGGGATCATAGCTAAAAGGAGGGGGAGTATAGCAAATCCAGGAGTAGAAGACACAGATTCTTCTTCAGCCACGGTCCAGAGGCTAAAATGAGTCGTATTGCAATAAAGAGTTTCCCCTTGCATCGATTGATTTTTGGGGACTTCCCAAGCGTTACTAGATTCATTAAAGAACATAAATTTTAATTTTTCCATATTTTTAATACCAAGCTGATTTTGGATTTGGTTTGTAAAAGTATATGAGAATTGAGCTTCTATGCCAACAGATTCATTCAATTCTATTGCCATTGTTTGAGTTCTAATTTGATGTCGAGCTTGTGTCATGACTTTTGGTGGTGTTTCGTATTCTGTTATGGTAAGCGATGCACTCTTATTCAATTGAAGCTGTAAAGAAAAACCATGTTGTGTTTTGATTTGATATTGATTACCTGATTGAAGGGTAAAAGCTGTACCATTTTGAGCATTGAAGGGTGTTCCTGGTGTAGGATTTCCTTCTGATATGGTATCAAGGGCTAAAATAGTCCATAAGGAGAAGTGTGTTGTATTACAACAAACAGTTGCACCTGTTGGAGTATATTCAACCCAATTTTGAGCAGCGTACTGCCATTGGAATGTTGTTGTATTAAAGAAAGCCCAACGGTATGTAGAAACATTGCCCTCACCTATCTCAGCGAATGTATAGTTCCGATACATTGTAGCATTCATTGATACAGATGCATTAAGTTCAATGAACATATAACGATGGACAGCACGAGTTCTATTTGGTAAAGGACCGACTGGGTTATGGTCACAAGAATTGAGATGCAATTGAACCGATTCATTAACATGAAGACGGATTAGAGTACCATTCTGTATTCGAAGTTGATAACGGAATCCTGCTGAAATATTAACTCGACTTCCGTTTTCAACATTAGTCCAAGGAAGTAATGGGGGTTCATAAGCTTTTGTTGCTAATTTTGGTAATTCATTTAAGGAAGTCACAGTACCTATAGATGAGGTTTCTAAAAATAATACTCCTAGTAACACCATAATAGGAATGATTTTTTTATTTTTCATTTTATATCACATCATATTTGAACTAATACGTATGTTGAAGTATTAAGTCGAATAAATAAGATATTTTCAGTTTTAATTTATTTGAGTAACACTTTTTTTCCAAATGATATTAATGAACAAAATAATTGAAAAGGGAATATTTATTGCACTTAGTTATTGGGTTTTACGACGTCTTTCCAAGGCAAGGAGAAATTTGTTATATTTTTCTGAGTTGAAATGATATTTTTGACCATTCAATGTTAATAAATTTAATTTTTCAAGTTTCTTACAATGGTATCGAACCGATTCCCGTGATTGGCCAATATAATCCGCTAAGAGTGAGAGTTCCCAAGATTTTGATTCTTTGAAAGCTTGTGCTACTTTGTAACCTCCCCCAGAAATAATGGCAAAGTAAATTTCTAGAAATATTGGATCAGGAGTATTATTTAATAAATAATATATCTCATATTGTCCAATAACTGTCCTATTAATTAGCCGAAAGTCTTCAAGAACCTGTAAATGCCACCTCAGACTTGATGTGCCTATATCTAACTCTCTCTTCAGTTCTCGAAAATGAAGAAAATCTTTTGTTACAAGGATATCCAATATTTGATTTCGATATTCATTATCCGTAACATCATAATCATCAAGTCGTCTAATAATGGGGGGATATAAAATATGACCAATAAATAGAATTGGGCCTAAAAATAGGGTTTCTAGCATCTTCCGATCTTTTGGTAAATCAAGAATGGTTTTTTGTTGTATAAATAACCATTGTGACACCACATAAACTAAACCAAAGATTAGAAGAGATAATCCTCCTATAATTGTTACTGTATTGAGTATTTCATCATTGAATAATAATTTTGGGATTATAGGAAAATCTGAATTTTCCGAAGGCTCAAATTCTACTAATATATTTAATCCTGTTCCAATAATTGAGGAAAGAAAGTTTGAGAGATTTTCAAGGGAAGCAGAAATCGTTACTGGAGAAATAGGAGCACTAATAACATACCCTTTTCCCTCTTGAAATGCATTTATACATGCATTACCATTCGATGTATTCTGACTTTGAGCAACCATTAAATGGTGATTAATAGCAGAAGTTATTCCAATTACTCCTTCTACAGAAAATTTTGAGTTATTTGGATAAAAAATTGGTTGTTGACAGAGAGTCTCATTGATTACAGTGAATTCTAATTGTTCTGATATATTTCCAAGGGGGTACTCTTTCTGGCCTTGGGAATTAATTACTAATCCTAATAGTGAATGAAAAGAACCAGAAAAACGCCAAATCTGACTTGAAATAATCCCAAACAATCCCCCATTAGAGATAAAACTAGATAATTGGGGTGTAATTGAGTCATTTAGGGGATTAGGAATTTGA
>NZ_CDLCQJ010000065.1:0-14744 GCF_975850365.1 Candidatus Hodarchaeum mangrovi
TCAAATTGTATTTCTTTATAGGCCATATCTTCAACGAGGAGAAAGTCATATTCAAAAGCATAATCAATTATTGCCCTTTTTCGCCTTTCTGGAAGAGTAGTTCCCTTTGGATTATCAGAATAAGGGACTAAATACAACATTTTTGGTTTATGACCATTTTTTTTACACGCACGGAAGGCCAAAGGGATAAATTCCGGGATTATCCCTTCAAAGTCCGATGGGATGGTTAAAATTTGCCCCTTGAGCTTTTCCGCTGGTTGAAGAAACCCTAAATAAGTTGGACGAGTAGTAAGAATAATATCCCCAGGGGAAAGGATGATATCGCATAATCCATACAAAGCTTGTTGAGAACCATTCGTTAAAACAACATCATTCTCTGAAATATTCTTTAATCCATCTCTTTGTTTCAAGCGATTTGCTAATACTTTTCTCAAAGTTTTATTTCCTTCCGTTGCCCCATAATTATAATTAACCAAATAATTGGGATTATTATCAGTTAGAAATTGTTTTTCTTCCTCAATTATCTCCTGTATGATTGTATGAAAAATTCGAAGAGGTATTACTCCTGGTTTGCCTCCTGCAAAATAATATTGAGGTGTGAAGCGAAGTAAGCGTCTAATTTCACTTTCTGGGATTCGATTAACCCATTCTGCGAGATTTTTTTTATTATCATAAAATGAATTTTGACTTTTGCCAATCGTCAATGAAGTTCACCAATTTTAAAGTAAATGTAATAAATAAAATATTATTGATAGCAAACATGAAAGATTTTCAAAATATTTTTTACATTATGGTAAAGGAATTATTATGGAAAAATCACAACCTTTATTTATTCCAGATTGGAAAGATAAACGCATTGTTGAGCTTCTTAAAGCCGATTGCCGAATTTCACAAGAAAATATTGCTCAAGAGCTAAATATTTCCAGACCCACGGTTCAGAAACGTATTAAAACACTAGAAGAAAATCATATTATTCTTGGTTATACCATCATTACAGATGAAAAGAAACTTGGAAAAGAAATAGTAGCTTTTATCCTTTTAAAGCTTGATCGATCTCGTCGTGCTTGGAGTGGTACATATTCGGAACTTCTAAAACGAGTGAATGAATTAGAAATCTTAGAAATCCATCACATCACAGGGGACGATGATGTACTTATAAAAATGCGTACCCGCAATATAGATTCCTTAGAAGCGAATCTTATCGAAATAACCCAAATTAAAGGGGTTTTTCGGACACGAACTATGATTTGTTTGTCTTCTATTGAACATGGGGGAATTATTTCTACAATTATTGAAACTGAGCAGAGACCCCCTCCTAAAGATATTCTCTGGAATTTTACTTAGAGTATTTACTTCTTTACATAATTTGGAATAGTCACAGAAAATATAGTTCCTTCTCCTTCTTTACTTGAAACATCCACCGATCCGTTGTGAGCATTGACAATCTCTCTAATTATGTATAAGCCCAATCCTGTTCCTTTCTGTGAATATTTACTTGGTATAGTTGAAAATGGTTGAAATAATTGAAACAAGTTTTTATTCGAGATTCCAACACCGTAATCTTGAACACTAAAGACAGTTCCTTCCTCTGTGCTGGAAATAAAGATATTAATAATGGCGTCTGGGGGTGAGTGTTTATCAGCATTATCAATGAGATTTTCAATAACTTGTTTTATTCGATCATCATCAAAATAGACTTTACACTCATCATCATGAAGATGTTTATTAATGATAAAAACTCGGTGTGGAAATAAAACTCGTAAATGGCTTTCTAATTCTACAATGAAATTCTCTAGTATTAATTCTTTTGGGGAAATAGAGAAAATTTTTGCTCTAATAGTAGATAAATCATGAACAGCATTTACCAGCCGTTCTAATCGTTGACTATTCCTCCACATGACCTGAATTATCATAGATAGGTCTTCTTGGGGAGAATATTCACCATTTTGTAATAATTCCAAATAACCTTTGATAACTGTTAAAGGTGTTCGTAATTCATGACTTGTAGATGCAATAAACCGTTCCTGTAGTTCTTGATATTGTCTTTCCTTGGTTATATCAGATATTACACCAAAAAATCCAAGAATTCTATCTTTTGAATCTGTTAATACAGATCCTACAACTTTGGTAATTAATAAATTGTGTTTTCGATGTTTAAAAATAATTTCATATGTTATGGGGGAAAAATTATCTTCTCTTTGTTGTTGAATTACTGATGTGAATTTTGATTGGGATTCAGGAATCATAAATTCTATTAATTTTGTAGCCATAAGTTCTCGTTCTGTGTATCCTAAGATTTTAACTAAAGCAGGATTAATAAAAATAGTATTAAGATCTAAATCTGCTACCCAAACTCCTTCTCCCATAGTAGTTATCAATCGTCGAAATTTTTCTTCACTATCTTTAAGAGCCTCAACCATTCCCTTATAATTTTCTTCAGATGCCTTCAATGCGTTATAAGTTTCCCTAAAATAAGTTATTTTGCGATAAATGGTAAGAATGCTGATTGGGAACTGCTTATCTTGACTAAAAAGAGGAATTCGATCCATAGAATAGTAATTGCTATCTTTCGGATTATATATTTCATTATTTATAATTGGTTTTCCATTTTGAAATATTTTATGGTATTCATCAATCATTTCTTCAGTTAGAAGTGGGCAGATCTTAACAAGAGATTGATCAACGCTCTGGTTAGATGTATCCTCCTCTCCATGCCAAAGGTCAAACGATTTATTTGTATATACAACTTTCAGCTTTTCATTAACTATACAAATTGGATCTATTAATACATCTAAAATCCTGAAAAAGTCTAGGTTTTCATAATCACTTAATTTTTTATCATTATTGTTTTGGAAGATTCGATGATTTGAATTGCCTTGATCATTAGTTTTCATTTGCTTCTTCCTTCAAAAATCTAGGTAAGTTGAATCCTCCATGGTAAAAAATAAGATTTTTAATCAAAATTCTATTATTAATATTTATCTATTCTTGGATTGAAAGAAAATTTTGTAATTTTAATAAGGGGGTTTTTACAATATAGCTATTTGAATCCTTCCATGTACGTTTTTCAAAATCAAAGTTAGTTGGATAAAACCAATATAGCATGGAACTCTTTATATCCAAGATATGAGTTTTAAAGTTAGGAATATTTTGCCAGCTTGCAAAAGTAAAATCAGCAATCTGAGCTGGGCTCATAGTTGCCCAGAAATAAAGATTATCCTCTTTGAGAACATCAAATGCGGAGTAAAAAGGTGGAGGAGTATCTTTAATTCCATAAAATAATTTTTTTACTCTTTGAGGTTCCACATTATGTCCAAAAGCAATTATGGTTTCCGATAAGTCGAAGATTTCACGATTATACAGGTAACGAACATCACTGATAAAATGCTCCATCACAAATTGGAGTTGAGAGGTTGCCTCGGTGATAGAGATATTAAACATAACTGTAAGTGTTTCTGGAGTAATAGAGGCGTCTGAAGTTAAAACTCGAAGTATTTTTAATCGAATAGGGTCAAAATGTACATAATCAATAAAAGGAGGAATTTTTAATGGTAACTGTGGAGGATATGGCGACAGAGTGGCAAACCAGACATTCCAATTGAAATTCCATGATGAAAGCTTGAAATTATAGCGTGATAGATCAGGATCTACACTCAAACGCATACCAGTACTAGGATAAAGGGTATATTTTGAGATTAATCCTTGATTCTTCAGCTCTGAAAAAAGATGTTCTAATAAATCAAGGGTACCTTCTGGGATATCGAATTGTATAAACATTCCTATAGTACCCCCAAACATTCTTGCTCTATAATGTGTATAAGGGTGATCGTCACATAATTTTTCTAAGGCTTTTAAGGCAGTAATACTTGGCACTAGAGCAAGAATATTAATTCTAGATAAGCCAAACGGTTCAGGTTCATACATAGCCACTGGTCTGATTAAAAGTCCTTCAGTTTTCATTTGTGAGATTTTTAAAGCTAAAATTTCATTGGAAATATTAAGCAGGGAGGCTAGCTCAGTTATAGATATAAATGGATCTTGATTTAAAGCCAAAATAATAGCATAATCTTCTGAGCTAAACTTCACTTACCAATCCAGTCCTAATTATTCACCAATATATTTTTGATCTATCCAATAATCTATATTAAATTGAAAGTATTCTTCAAATATTATCATATCATTAATGCTGCACAGGGTTCAATTCCACTGTTTCCACTTGGTGGATCAAATACTAAAGAATCTGAAACAGTTCGATACTCATTTTTAGCATAAGGGACTACTACAGTAATAAGAAAGGTATAATATCCTGATTCAAGGGTTTGGTTATACAAGTAAATGCTTGAGAGAGCGGAAGGATTCTGGTTCACCTTAAACTCATAAAAAAATGTATTTCCAGTTGATAATTTCATTTGAACATATATCATGTAAGGATGGTCTTTTGGATTGTAATCTTCTATATTGATTCGTAGTTTGAAACAGGTGACAATATCTTCCTCCATGTTGTCTCCATCCAAATCAATATAATAGGAATTTACAATGTTAAGATAAACACTTGCTCTATAAATATCAGCTGTAATAAATGAAGTAGATCCCATAATGACCAAGCAAATTCCCAAGCAAAAAGCAAATGGAGCTTGAAATCTTTTTATATGCATTTATTCACCATTAATAATTAACTACTTATTTGATATTCATCTTTTATAATAGTTACCGAGGAAACTTTCTCTAGAGTAGCTTATAAAGCCTAAATCGGACATTGGATCTATAAGGATTATGCAATTATGACATGGGGCTTTTTTTAAGTATTAGTAATTAGATTACATTATTTAATCAGATACAATCAGGTCATTATATTCTAATTCCTATTGAATTTAATTTAATTGGAATTCAACATATTTTAAGTGATTAAAATCTGAATTTTGCATTTCAAAATGTGAAAAAGAACATAAAAATTTGATCTTTAGAATTTCAAGATAATAAATTCCTTTAAGAATCATAATTTTACTTGAATTAGTTGAAATGACTTATTCTGACGAAATTATGAACTTTTAAGGTTTTTTAAATCAATTTAATGATAATACTATCCATTTCGAGAGCCATAAATTTAAACTATAAAAGGTTAGAAAAAAAATGGATCAAATACAAAGAAACTAGTGAAGAAAGTATTAGTATCCTTGAGGGAAACAAAGTGAACGAGATAATTCAAGAATCTGATATAGCTATTGAAGTAAATGACTTAACAAAAAGTTTTGGGTCAGGAGAAAATCGTGTAGATGCAGTAAAAGGATTAAGTCTTAAAGTGCGAAAAGGAGAAATTTTTGGTTTTCTTGGTCCAAATGGGGCTGGAAAAACTACAAGCCTTAAGATGATGGTAGGACTACTTGAACCTAATCGAGGAAATGTTAAGATTTTTGGCATGAATCCTAAAGATGGTAATAAAAATCAATTGAAACGATTAATTGGTATTATCCCTCAGGAAATTTCTCTTTATCAAGAATTAACTGTCCAAGAAAACCTTTGGTTTATTGCAGATGCGTATCGAATTGAAAAAGGGGTAGCCAAAAAACGTATTGATGAATTGATTAAAGCTATGGGGTTGGAAGATAAACGGAAAGCTCTTGCAAAGAACCTTTCAGGGGGATTAAGACGCCGTTTAAATTTAATTATGGGCTTAGTACATGATCCTCAGCTTATCCTCTGCGATGAACCTACCCCAGGATTAGATCCTCAGTCTCGTGTTGTGGTTTGGGATTACATACGGAATTTACCGAAAAAAGGGAAAACAGTCATTCTAACTACTCATCACATGGAAGAAGCTGATCGATTATCTGATAGGGTAGCTATTATTGACCATGGTGAAATTCTTGTCTTAGATCGTCCAAGTTTATTAAAAGCTTCAATAGGTGAGGGTGATTTGGTTGAATTTACCTTTACAAAACGAGATTCAGAAACTTTAACCCAAATAACTGAAGTACTTAAGCAATTCAATAGTGGTACCAATGTGGAGGATGTCTTTGTTACAGGTGACAAGATCGTTTTACGAGCATTAAATATTGTGCCTCGTTTGAGTCGGATTATGAATTATTTGAGTGAAAAGGGAGCTGAGATTGAAAATATGGCAATTCGTAATACTACCTTAGAGGATGTTTTCATTTCTCTTACAGGACGAGCTTTACGAGATTAGGTGAGGATATTTTGTTAGTTTTAAGTATAACAAAGCGGTTCCTTACAGAGTTAGTACGCCTTCGTATAGCTTTTGCTATTTTTATTGCTATGCCAGTTTTCATGACATTCATGTTCTGGTTTGCTTTCAATACTGCTGGTTTAGGGACAGCCCAGACATTTATTCTTGGAGTAATAAACGATGATGAGGGAGTAGGGGAAGAGTTGGCTGAATATATGAAGGAACTAAATACTAATCCTATATTTAATACTGGGCTTTCAAATGATACCTTAGACAATGGATTTGCTGCTGATTTTATTTCCCTCCTTTCTTCTATTAATTATACAACTGATAATCAAGCAGTTGAGACTGTTCCAATATTTGAAGTAAGATACTTTGCTAATAGTTCCATAGGTCAAACTGCTATTGAATCAAGAGAAATTGATGCGCTAATTATTTTTCCCGAGAATTATTCAAATACTACTTTATCAGCGGTGAATCAAGCTTTTTATATCCAAAATGGAATATTCCTTCATAATATTAGTTACGGTGTTCTTTTTCAATGGGAAGGCCCCCCTGTTCCCACACAAGATAATGGACTTATCTCAATTATTGGAGATCAAGGATATTCACGGTACCAAATCGTGCAGATTATTCTCTCCCAAATTTTTACTGATTTTAACAAAAATTTACAAAATTTTCCATACTCTGGTGGAGAAATTGAAATTAATATAGAATCTGTTACTTTACAGGATCTTAGTCTTTTTGATACAATATTTCCTGGAATTCTTGTTTTTTCTGTATTAACTCAATCTGGAATGCTAGCTGCTTTCCTTGTTACTGAGTTTACTGAAACAAAAACTGTCGCTCGAGTGAGGTTATCTTTAATCAAACCTTGGGAATATATTTTAGGGGCTACTTTTTATCAATTTATACTTTCATTTTTTCAAATTGCCTTGATTATAGGAATTTCCATGGTTGCATTTGGTTTTCATCCTGCAGGAGATATAATTCAGGGTTTTTTCGTCTTAATGTTATCAACGATTTTTACAACTGGCTTGGGGTTTTTTCTAGCTGGGATTTTCAACTCCTCTGATACTGCAGGACAATCTTCAGGTTTTTTAACAACACCTTTGGCTTTTATGAGCGGAGCTTTCATGGAAGTTCCTACAATAACCTTAATTCAGTCCGTAATCCCCACTGCTTCAGGTATTCCTCGTGATTTCATGTTATGGGATTTACTTCCCCCAACTCATGCAGTAAACGCATTACGTTCAATAATTTTATATGAATTTACTCTAACAGAAGTAATTTGGGATCTGATACTTCTAGTAGTGCCCTCCATCTTTTTATTATTTTTTGGAATGATTTTTTACTCTAAACGAAGATTACAAGGAGATCTATGAAGATGAAAACAACTTTAAAGATATTTATTCGGACCTTGAAGCAAACAATCCGTAGTCCAACTCGAATAACATTAATTGTAGCCTTTCCAATGCTTTTTGTTTTAGTATTTGCATTTATATTTGGAGGAAGTGGAGATGTTTCTCCAACTTCAGTAATTATTGGGGTTATTAATGAAGATGGGCAAGATTATCTCGCTGATTATCGGGAAATATTTTACAATTACACCTTACCTTGGGCTGCAAATGCTACCATTGATCCATTGACTCATGGTTTTGGTAATTTCTTTGTGAGAAGTCTAGATGGTCAGACAGGTATTAATTTATCTAATCAAACGTTTCGTATTCTGGAATTTAAAACGATTGAAGAAGCTTTAAAGGCAGTTCAAAGTCGTGCTGTAACCTTTGCTATCTATATTCCATATGATTTCTCATTAGGGATGTTATCAGGAATTAATTCTCGTGAATATATCTTAGATGGGAGTCCAATACTCAATCAGCCAGAAGTTCTCATGACAAATGTCTCACTTACTCTTCTAGGTGATCCCAATTTTCTTTCTTTTCAGGAAGGATTAACAGAGTTTCAAGAATCATTACATCAATTTTCAACACAGCTATTTGGTATTGAACTTCCAGCAGGTATTTTTACTACTGCTTTCACAAATGTATCAAGTTATGAATTAACCCAATTTGACTATTTTATAAGTGGATTCTTTACTTTCGGACTTGTATTGACTTCTAGTAGCGTTGCAGGGATATTAGGGGAGGAACGAGAATATCGGACACTTGATCGTTTAAAAATAAGTCAAATTAAGCCTATAGAATTACTTGGGGGAATAACTCTTAATCAAATAGTTGTTGCAGGAGCACAACTCCTGATGATGCTTTTAGCTGCATATTTATTTGGCTTTAAAGGACGAGGAAGTCCCCTCTTAGCTTACTTTGTTGGACTTTTGACTTTAATTCCCATCCTTGGCCTAGCTTTCTTTGTTAGTGCTTGGGTACCAAATGGCCGTGATGCTTCTTCTGTAATCGCGATGGTTTCTGCACCAATTGGTTTTCTTTCAGGAGCATTTCTCCAAGTTCCAGCAATTCCTTTGATTGCTGATTTCATCCCCACAGGCACTGGAACGTTCCGTACTCTTCAATTATGGGACTTTTTTCCCTTTTATTCCTCAGTAACTGCCATTCGTAATGTTCTTTTGTTTGATCATACCCTAGGTCAAATCTTACCTGAACTAGTCTTCCTCCTCATTGGTGGAGCATTGTTTTTCGTATTCGGGATGATTTTCTTCATTTGGCGCGTATTTCGTCCAGAAAAGTAACCAATACATGAAGAGAAAAGTCCTACTCCTCTTTTTCATTGATTTTTTTTATTACAACCATTTTATCTTCTCCACCTGGACAACACTGCTCAACAAATACAATGACTTTTCGAACTTGATTTGTGATCTTTAGTACCATTTTTCTTCCTTCATCAGTCAAAGTATATTTTCTAATCCTCTTGTCTCGTGTTTCTTCCTCGATTAAGTCAGTAGTTTCGTGTATCATCCCTTTACTTTCTAAAGATTGAATTATTTTGTAAGTGGCACCAGCAGAAGGAGAAAAGTCTTCACCTAAGTCCTCTTTCACAATTTTAACAATTTCAGAACCAGATAAATTTTGATTATGCAGCACTAAGAGAAATAATGCTTCAGTTGGAGTGATATCAAGACTCTTACCAAAGATTAATGCCATTTCATTTCAGTTCTTACCCAGTAACAAAGGTTTAAAAATATTCCTCACAGGAATATTCCTAATGAATATTTCTGATGAATATTCAGAAACAAGTTTATATAAGGAAATAAAAGCTAATGACTAAAGAACAAGATATTCAAACAGAAAAAACGCGTTCTCAAGAAAGTTATTGCTGTGGAAATGCATCCACAGAAGATAAAGAGGACACTCAGTTAGATAAACTGTCAGAGGAAAATAAAATTCGAAAATTTGTTCGTAATGAATATGGTACGATTGCTAGTGGAAATCAGGGGGTTCCTAATTTAGATCCCACTATTTCAGCAGAATCTAATTATACTGACTATACCAAGGAAGAATTAGAAACAATCCCAAAACAAGCAAACCTTGGATTAGGATCAGGAAATCCAGTTAGATTAGCAAACATCCAATCAGGAGAAGTAGTAGTAGATTTGGGTTCAGGAGCTGGAATTGATTGTTTTCTAGCATCTCAACAAGTGGGAGCTACAGGAAAAGTAATTGGTATTGATATGACTCCTCAGATGATTGATCAGGCCCGAGAGAATGCAATCAAAAATAACTATAAGAATGTTGAATTTCGACTAGGAGAGATTGAGCATCTTCCCGTTGCGAATGAATCAGTTGATGTGATCGTATCTAACTGTGTTATTAATCTATCTGTCAATAAAAATCAGGTATTCCGCGAAGCGTTTAGGATTTTAAAACCCGGGGGTCGCTTGGTAGTGTCAGATATTTTATTAGCCCATGATTTTCCTGAAGTTGTGAAAGAAGCCTTACAAGATGTTCCAGGATGTGTATCACGTGCATGGGTTGAAGATGAATATTTAAAATCAATTCGTGCTGCTGGGTTTAATGATGTCAAAGTGCTAGAGTCTCAGGTAATTAAACCTCAAAAGAGAACCTCAGAAGGATCACAGTCTGATACAAGAAAACGTAAAATGGTTCTTTCAGGCAAATCTATTGAAGTTGAATTAACTGCTGAAGAAGATGAGATCCTAACAACAGCTATTATGAAAGGTCACATTCAAGCATATAAACCAAAGAACTGAATTCGTTGGTTATAGAATTAGCTTAACATTAGCTATTTTTCACTTTTTTTTATCTTTATAATTAGAAATTGAATAATCAGAGTAAGAAGAGAATTTAAGCAGTGATTATTGAATTGATGTTCAAAAAGGAAGAATAGGAATGCTAATCAATAATGAATTGATCCTTTAACACAGTCTTCTTCCTTCTAATTTTTTCTTTATTTCTTGAGCTTTTTATGTGTGATTCTTCTTATTTAAGGTTTATAATCTTAGTACTTAAACGAATCAAATAATTTAAATCATTATTTATTGTGATTATTGCCTCAGGTTTGTTAATTTTTCTTAAATTCTGGATGAAAATGGTTTTTATCTACTTTATTAGGTCATAAATGTTTATACTAAGAATAGAGGATGTTTTAAATGCTGGAAAAAATACAGAAAAAAGCAAAAGACCTAAAGCGTAAGACTTATACAATCTATTTAGTTTACAGAGATAAACGCGTTCCTTTTTGGAAGAGACTGTTTTTAGGTGTTGTGATTGGCTATGCTGTATCTCCAATTGACCTTATTCCAGATTTTATTCCTATTTTAGGATATTTAGATGATCTAATTCTTATTCCTTTAGGGCTTTATCTTGCATTAAAGTTTATTCCAGCTGAGATTTTTACAGAATGTGAACAGATTGCATTAAAGGAAGAAAATCAACAGATTCCATTGAATCGCACAATTATGTTATTTATTATACTTCTCTGGATAATTGGATTATTTGTAATCTTTAATTGGTTTTTTGGGATTCTTCAAGTTTTTATTAAAAGTAATCTATAAGATTAATCAATGATTCTATATTCATCTTTTTTTTCATTTTTCTTATTCTTCTTAAAAGAAAATTCTTTTATCTTTGTTAGAATTTTTATAAGTAGCATTTTTGAAATTCATAAAAATAGAAAAAGAATTAATTTTCTACAAAATTAGTCTAAGTTTTAAAATATTATCATAATATCAGGTTATTTTATGAAAATCAAAGAAATCGAAAACAGGAAAGATATTCCAGACGACATTAAGGTATTAATAAGTGAATGGAATAATAAAATTTCCAGTCACCAAGAAATGATCCAATCACTTCAGTATTATAAATCAAGGAATAAAATTTTAGAAACTGCCTTTTCTTCATCATTAAATGCCATTTATATTCATAATCTTGATGGAAAAGGATTTAACTATATAAATTCAGCATTCGCTAAGATGTGGGGATTTGAAGCAGAGGATCAAACAAAATATATTGACCCAAATAATCTTTGGGCAGATCCAATTGAAGCTAAAAAAATTATGGAAGAACTAAGAAAAGAGGAACAATGGAAGGGTGAATTAATCGCTAAACACCGGAATGGATCACATTTTCATGTATTTGGATCAGCACATATAATTCAAGGTGAGGATAATTCAAGATATATGGTGGGATCATTTATTGATGTGTCCTCAAGGAAAAAGATAAGCGAAATGCTTCAGGAGTCTGAATTAAAGTATCGTACTTTAGTTGAGAATCTGAATGAAGGTGTCTTATTACAAAATTTAGATGGAAAATATAATTTTGCAAATCCAAAAATGGCAGCACTTCTAGGTTATGAAATTCATGAAATAATCGGAATGCATTGGGAAAGTATTGTTCCAGAGCATGAGATACCTAATGTAAAAAACCAAAGGGATGAACGTTTACAGGGGAAAAGTTCAGTCTATGAAACTTTTTTATTACGTAAGAATGGCACATCTTTTCCTGTTATTGTTTCAGCAAACCCATTATTTGATGAAAATGGTCAAGTCAAAGCGATTTTAGCCGTTTTTACTGACATAACAACCCAAAAAAATGTTGAAAAAGAGCTTAGAGAAAAACAAAACCTTCTTACGCGCGTTAAGCTGGAGGAAGAGCGTTATCAAGCCATGTTAAGTCATTTTACCCGTAATAATCTTCAAAAAATTATCTACCAATTAGATTATATCAAATCAAAGTACCAACGCGAAGGTTTATTTAAATTAGAATCAATTGAAAGAATTATTGAGATTTCAATTCAAGCTGCTAGGGTGATTGAACTTGTGAATAGGATTTTTGAAGTTCTTCAGAGTACCTTTGAACCTCCTTCTAAAAAGATTTCATTGATGAATTTATTCATTTCCCTGTTTCAGGACCTAAATATACCTGAGGAATATGTTGTTGTGAAAGAAGGGTCTTTAGCTTTTTCTCTTCGGCTTGATAATTATTTTAAGGAAGCCCTACATGAAATTGTTTCCTTTATAATCCAAGTTGATAAATTTATTTTATTAGAGACTGAAACTTCAAATCAGTATTTTACTTTAATAATATCTGATCAATCGTCACCTCCAATTCAAAAGGAAGCACGTTTAAGGCTAGAAGGACGTGTTCAAGATGATTGGGAATATCAAGGGCATTATATTGGGGTTTCCCTCGCCTCAGTTATTTTGCAATATTATGGGGGATTTCTCCAGATTAAACCTTTAGAACCAAGTGGTAATCGTTTTTTGATCTCTCTTCCAGTTAGCTTGCTTGAATAAAATCTTTTCACTTAAATTATTAAATATAGGCTTACTAATTGATATATTAAGAGAAGACTTCAGGGAACTTGCATTTACATTAATAGTTTTAACTATGCAAAAGAATAATAATTATTATGTCTATTTCTCCTAGATCATTACATAATTTTCCTAATCAACCCTTCCTCTCTTTAGGGAAACAATGTGATTATCTTGGAGTTTTTTTTATCTTTTTAACATTCTTTTTGTGGTTTATTTCATCCCAATTTGAGGAGTCATTAGTACAATTATCAATAACATTTGTTGCAGGGTGTTTTTTTGGTCTAGCTTTTTTTTTACTTCGTATCGGGTCATATATGTATTATACTTTTAAGTTAAATTACACCCATTTCCTCTATAATCCACTAGGAGGGACAATAATAAATTTTCTTTATTTTGGATTAACTTTAGGGTTAGCAATTTCCATTTCACGGTTAGCTCCCCAAATCCATGTTCCCTTTTACATACTTCTAGTAATTACTTTTTTTCCTATTTTCATTGGAAATCTGTTTTCTTTGAATCAAAAAGTCAAGGATAGGATAATAAGACTTAAAGGTGGCAGTCCTTTTAATCTAAAAGAATCTAAGGAACATATCCTCTTCTATCTTAAAGGAGAAAGAACAGAGACTACAAATCCTTACTATTTCGCTAAAAATCTACATTTTTTTGATGTCTTGGTACTATATTACAAGGATTATAAGTGGTTGGTTCAACAATTAGCCAGTGAGGAGTACAATAGAAAATTTCGTTATAAAATAGCTAATTTATTATTTCCAAATGATAAAAGAATGGTCTTGGAGTTAATCGGAATTTAAAGGTTAGCTCCATATCCACTTATAAGTCATGAAAATTTAAAGTTAGATAATTTGAATAAATTATCCCCCTAAAATTTAATCTACCTTCTGAGATCCCAAATCATACTTCATAAAATTATTTTTGATTCCGAAAAGGAAATCAGTGACCTTAAGTAAACTAAATTTAAAATCCTATTGAGTTCAAATGACAGAGCCTAAAGATTATACCGATGAAGATTGGAAGAAAATCTTGACAGAAGGGCAATATTATATTCTCAGAGAAAAAGGAACGGAACCTGCTTTTACAGGGAAATATTGGAACCATAAAACAGCAGGGATATATCTTTGTGCAGGATGTAAAACACCCCTTTTTAAATCTGAGACGAAATATGCCAGTGGATGTGGTTGGCCTAGCTTTTTTGATGTTAAAAGTGAACTCATTGACCTAAAAAAAGATACTTCGCATGGAATGATCCGTACTGAAGTTCTTTGTCGCAAATGTGGTGGTCATCTAGGTCATGTATTTAATGATGGACCAAAACCAACTGGATTAAGATATTGCATCAATTCCGAATCACTTTTGTTCTCCCCTTCTGTACAGTCCCAAAATAAATGATAAATTGTTCAAAATCGTGTTAAATTTTCCAAAAATAATGGCGACTAATCATATTAGATGTTGGAAAACTCATATCCATATATTTACATAACCTACGATGACCAAATTCAAAATTTCTTAGATGGTTTGTATGCTGAAATATAAGGTTATTATCTATTAAATGAGACTAAAAGACCGCATAAATGAAAATTTCAAAGCCAAAAAAGGTTGTTTCTTACATTGTCAATTCAGATAGAGAAACACATCCGAAATTTACAAAAATGTGAAAATTGAGAGTCCAAATTTAGACCCTTAATAAGCCACGGAACCCTCTTACTCCATAGAAAGAAGGTGCACTGTTATGATACACGAAGACGGTTCCATAGCGGTGATCAGCAAAGATGGCACCACCGAGTTTTCTAA
>NZ_CDLCQJ010000066.1:0-40721 GCF_975850365.1 Candidatus Hodarchaeum mangrovi
GAAGTAAGGATTGAATTCATTCTTGTTAACATATTTATTTATATCGATTGTCATATTAAGTAATGATAATGAATAATATGACCATTCTAATAAGTTATCATTCTCATCATATGAATTATAGGCAAGATTGTAGAACAACATAATTCCACTTTGTTTGTCATAATGAAACTCGAAAATATTTGTATAGTATGCTTCATTGAGTAAAAAACTTGATACATTTCTTACTTTGCTATATTGAGCTATCCATATATCTCTCGTTTGATTCATCCAAAGGAATTGCGATGAATTAACTATCTGAAAGGTTTCGCTCATAATATTAACATTTGTATTTAATGCAATTCTTTTTTCACATGAACTGATCCACAGAAAAGAGAAAATTGATCCTATAGTCGCCATTCGTGTTTTGATGTCATATACCCAAAATGAATAAACGTTTATAATAGGATTAAAAGGAGTAGCATTTATTAAACCAATAATTTCCTCAAATTTTGTTTCGAAGATTGAAATATGGGATGAATTTTTATCGATTACAATAAAAGATTGTGTTCCAGTGTTTTTTCCAAAATCAATTGAATTATTCTTTCCCTCCCATTTTCCGTCTATTGAATATGAAAGTTTATCCCCTACTTCGAAAGGACAACAAACACTGTTTCTTATTGTAGGATTAATTGGAATAATTGTCCCTAGCAAGATTATGGTTATTATTTCATTTAATAACTGCATACAGATAAACCATTTAGATTTCGAATTTATAATCTATAAATTTCTATATAAGTTTAAGATAATAAAGTTAAATGAAGAATTCAAATATCACTCTTGTGAAAACTTTTCAAATTTTTAGTAGAATCATTTTATTACAAGTTTTAATTTCATTAGCAATCGTATGCAGCTATTCAAACTTCGTTCATGCATCTATTGAATCAGAGTTTAATTTAAAATGGCAAACAGATTCCAATAAAGGTTTTATGATATCTTGGATGAATTTAATAGGTGCAGAAAACTGGGAAGAGGGAGCTGATCTTCTTTGGGTAGAGGAAAAGATCTATGTAGTTGGCACAATTTATGGTCAAACGACTCAGATAGGCTTATTTGAAGTAAATGCTTCGAGTGGAGGTCTAATAGCTGGAAATACTTTTGAAACGATGAACGGAGAAGAATATACATGGGTTAATAGTATTCAAAAGGATGAAAAGGATATCCTTTATCTTGGAGGAACAATTCAAATTAGTGGAAAGACTTCATCGGATTACAACTTATTACTAGTTACTTACGACATTCAAAATAGAAAATGGATTGACTTTTGGAATTGGGGTACAAAAGAACCCGAATATGGCAGTGAAATGATACTTGGAAATGATAGAATGATCTATTTTTTAGGAACACAACAAAATTATACTGACACAAGTGATATTGTGATTATTAAACTTGATCCTCAGAAATTAGAAAGTAAAAATGAGACCATTTGGGTTAATTTTTATGGAGGAGTGGGAAATCAAGAGGGAAATAGTCTACTCTATGGTACTGATGGATATTTATACGTTTTAGGAACACAATTTGCAGATAACAATGATAATTATTGGATTCTATATAAAATAGATCCCTATACAGGACAAATTGTTTGGAATATATCAGGAGGCACATATACATCCACAAAAGGAGTAAAAATAATACAAGATTCTGCTGATGCTATCTTCTTAGTTGGTAGTATTCAGAGTAAAATTTTAGAAGATGAAGATACATTTGTTTTGAAGATAAATAAAATTACTAAAAAGGTTGAATGGTTTACTACTTGGGGAACAGATAAATTAGATATTGGAAATGATATTTTAATTTTTGATGAAAATTCCCTCGTTGTATTAGCAAACATAAATATTACATCTATAAATGGCGGGGAAATCGCTTTAATAATGTTAGATATAATAACAGGAGAAATTGAATCAAATTTTATCTACGGAGGATCACAAGATGAGCTAGGAAATCGGATATTAATAAATTCTAATAAAAAGGATGAACTGGTTCTGCTAGGAACCATAGATACATCGTCGAAAACAAAATATGACTTAGATATATTTATTGTTAAAATGATTTATTCAAATAATATAACTCATTATTTTGACTCAAATTCTGGGACTTTTTTCGGATTAACACTCCTAATAATAATTTGTGGTCTGCTAATAATAACACATAAAAGAATTTCCTAGTTATGGTTAGGGAATTGAAAGTTAATTTACTGCTACTAATTTATTCAAAGCTCTTTGAAGTGCTTGATTAAATTCATGTTTCAAAGGAAATATCTTTGAATTATGAGCCATTTCATATGCTATATTACACGAACAAGAAATCTGACCAATAAATTTAATCCCTTCTTTCTCTAATTCTCCAACCCAATTATCTAGATCTTCTTTCATTTCCACTTCTGGAACTTGATTGAATAAGGCATAAACATTCCAGCTACTTATAGGCTTTGCTCTTTTATAAAGAATCTCAAGCATTATTTTTGTACCATTTACTTCATAAGAATTCGGACGAAGTAATAGAATCGCTTTATTTGACAAAGCAATAAGATTAACAACAATTAAATGCCATCCTGGGGGTGTATCGAAGATAATAAAATTATAATCTTTTTCAAGGCTTTTGAAGTCTTCTATCATATTTTTAAGAATAGAAAGAAACCATTCTTGATCTGAACTCATAACTTTTTCATTTGGATCAAATTTCTTATTTGTTAATACAATGTCTAAGTTTGGTTTGACTTCATGTTCAATTACATCACCAAAGTTCGCTTTTCCATTTAGATAATCATTGAAATAGGCATTAGGTTCCCGTTTAAAAATATCAAAAAAAGAAGGCATCATAAAATCATTTTCAATAAGCAAAACTTTATTTTCATTTGATAATATATTCGCAATATTTACAGCTACTGTTGTTTTACCTGTTCCTCCCTTAAAACTATGAACAAGTATTTTCTCCATTGTTCAAACACACCTCCTCATATTTAGTGAGCATAATAATAAATTTTGCCTTGTGCCTCTCTGAAATCAAGTAGTGCTTCTCTCATAAATTTCTCAAGATGTTCTCGGATAATTAATGGATCTTTCTTGAGGTAGGTAACCAAATCCTCTATTGTTACCCCTGGTATCTTTTGTAACTGTAATTCGAGTAGTGCAACAGCTGTATCGTTTTCTTCTTGTGAGAGTGTTTCTCGCATACTCCAATTCTTCAAACTCCATTCTTTCTTTAATGTTGATAAAAATTCACTTATTGCTCTCTTAATAAAATCATCAACACTAGCAATAGCGTATCTTATTTTAATATGACGACTAGAAATTATTGTATGGATTTCATTAAATAAATCCTTGTCGATTTCTAAGGTTGTCCCATGATAGACCTTATTAACACAAAAACGAAGAACTTCGGCTTTATTCTTTAACTTAAATTCTTTCTGGACGCTTTTAAACTTTCTAGCATCTTCTTCATCGAGGTCAACCCGAATTGGAAATTTCTTATGTTTTTCACTATCATTAGACACTGATTCCACCAGGATTTTATGATGTGAATAGATATTCTTATAACTTGCGAAAAATAATATTTGTTATTATGATATAATATTCATCATGTTTTTTGATACTTAGTATTCTCTTGGTAAACTATTATATACCTAATCCATAAGATTTCAACTCTTAGCAGTATCTAAGAGTATTTTTTCTTTTCTTTAATTACTAGATTGCTAAATTATGTTATAGATTTGACTTTAGAAACTAAGAATTTATGGGGGAAGAAATCCTAGTAATAAAGATAGAACAAACTATTAGAGCAGAAAGTTCAACCATAGCTCTAGCATAACAAATAACAAATAGTATCATGCGTTAAAATTGAAGATGTCTCTGGCAATCTTCCACGAGCCATCATCCTGTTTTTCAAAAATTGTTAAGAATTTTCCTTCTAGTTTCGTTATTTCCCCTTCTTTGGGAGCTGTCTCAAGCCAGTAATTTCCTCGTGAAAAACCCCAATCACCAGCTTCCCTAACTTCCTCACTATTGATTACCATGTCTGAAGGTGAAATCTCCTTCATACTTTTGAAAAAAGCAGAAATTTTCTCTTTTCCAATGTTAAGAGGAGCATTTGGTGGCATCTGTATCCCATCATCAATCCATAATTTAATCCAACGATCTAAATCTCCTTTCTTGACTGAAGAAGCATATTCTTTCCATATTTTTTCAATTTCATCTTTTAAACTGGTCATAAAATCTCACATCCTCAAAGGATAATTATCCTAATCTTAATGATTTATCATCTATCCTTAAATATTTTTCGTGATAATGATTTGATGATAAGAATAGTACTTCATCTCAGATGATTTAATGTATCATTTTTTGGACTTCTTTAAGATATTCCTCTATTTGAACTTGTTTAATTCTATCTTTTACTGAAATCCCAGCAGCATCCCATTTCATAAATTCTCTATGGATCCATTTAATTTCAGAACCTATCTTTTTTTCCATACGATAAAAGTTATTAGTTTCTGCTACCTTTTTGGCTTTTTCAAGAATAAATAAAGCTTCTTTAATCTCCCCTTCAATAAGAAATAATTTGGCTTTTAATAAGGAAAGCTCAACTAGTTCAGGGGAGAATATTTGGTCATTCAATTTTTGGATATGGTTATCAATTAAATTTCGAACTTCCAACATTATCTGATTGTCTTCTGATAGTTTAAATTCTTCTAGATAAAGTTCCGCAAGATGGATTATTACAAGATAGGAAAAGCTTTTGTCTGAGGTAAGCCAAACATAAGAACCATGTTTTTGGATTTGTCCATCTTCATTTAATAGTTCAAGAAGTATCTTCTGAGCTTGAGCCTTATCACTAAACCGTGAACTAGATTTCAGAAATATAGCTTCAGTAATAAGATTATGTACTTTTACTCGATCACTTGTTGAGTCCTTACAAACTTCTTTCAATTCATCAAGACACTGTTGCGCCTTAGAACGGTTCTCAGAATCGATATATAATAGAATCAGAGGAATAACACAATAAGAGAGTATCATTGGATTTCCTACTTTAATAGATGAACCAAAAGACTTTTCTAGCATAATCTCTGATTTTTTTAATTTTCCTTCTTGATAGAACATCAAACCTATAAGGGAATTAACTAAATTTAGACCTTGGAAATCATTAATTAATTTAAATAACTCTAATGCTTGAGAAAAGTTCTTTTTAGCCTTTTTAAAATCTCCTCTTTGCAAAAAAAATTGGCCCTGCCATGCTTTTACCCAAGCTATACCTTGTTTAGCATCAATTGAATTATATACTTCCATACATTCGTCTAGAAGATTAAAGAAGTTTGAAGTATCACCTTTTTCCAATTTTAAAAATGCCATATAATACAAGGATTTAGCTTTAATTAGAAGATTTAATTGGTTATATTCCAAGCTTTTTTGGAAATAATTCCATGCTAAATCATTTTTAAATTTATAAAAATAAGCAATCCCTATGAAATAATAAAGAAAAGGTTCCCAAAATGACAGGATTTTAGGATCTACTGATACTCTTATTTCGTTTTGTTTTAATAATGTTATTGTATTAATTCCTTCCCTAATAGCCTCGTCAAGTCTCGTCTGAGTTATAAATAAATTAATGCTTGATATTTGATTTATAAAACTCGATGAAATTGAGACTTTGAAATCAATCTTTGAGAACTTGGATATAAGACTTTCAGCTTCACTGACGTCTCCAAGTCGAATCAATGTTCTACTGTGATAGAAAAGATAGATAGCTTTTTCCATATCTGTTAATTTTGATAATGGGCGATTGTACGTAGACTTGGCGATTTCTTCAATAAGCAGTGAATAGTTTCCAGTTACATATAGGTTTTCTAAACCATTTTGATTCATTTATAGGTCCTTTTTCCCCAGAATTTCATATTCAGATTATATTCCTATACTTAACTAATTGTCAAAGTGATAATTTAAATAGATTTTTCTCAATATTAGATCTAGAAATTATATTTTCTACGATTTTATTTGGGAATTAAGAGCATGTTTAACCGATTATCTGAATTATTTATCAGAAATCAGAATTAAATTTCCACAATAGCTTCGTAAAAATTTCTCGGGGAGTTGAGGGGCATCAATAAAAGTCTCAGATAGCGGAGAATTACTTGGTATGTTAGAATGAAATGATAGAATACCTTAAATAGAGGATTTGACATATATTTTCAATCGCTTTAACTTCAAGTTAAAACAGGTATTTTGTTTACGATAATACCAAATGAGATTCTTTTAATTGTGGGACAAGGAAGCATATCTGTATTAACGAAAGGAGGATATTAGATGTCTAGATTAGAATCTGCTAAACAACAATTAGATTATACTCTAAATCATGCTATGAGAACTCTTGACAAAGCTATCATGCTTATCCCTGATGACAAACTTAACTGGAAACCAGTTGATGATGCCAAGAGTGCAGGGGAATTAGGTATACATGTGTATATGGGGACATTAGCTCATTTTACAGGTACTTTGAAAGGAGAATTCTCTGATGACGATTTCTCTATTATTCCATTTGACCCTGAAAAGGTAAGTACTGCTTCTGAAATTGTAAAATATGGTGAAAAGGTAAAAGCATATGTAAAAGACAATTTACCTAAATTAACAGATAAGGATATGGAAAAAATTGTTACATACCACTGTTGGGGTGGTTTAAAATTTGGTAGTTATGAATCATTATTATGCAATTTAGAAGAAACCGTTCATCATAGAGGCCAATTATGTACTTATCTCCGTATGTTAGGAATAAACCCACCATTTATTTATGACATGGAATAAAGATAAAAATTCATTTAATCACAATAATGAGTAATATCTTTCACTTTTAAGACATGAATCTCTTTTATAAAACGAATAGTTATGCAAATATTTTCTCAATAGTCTTAAATTTCTTGGATGATTAATAAAACTCTGTAATAAGATCATTACGGAAATCTTGGATATTCTCAAGTAAAATTGTAGGACTGTGTGTTGTAACAATAATTGTATATTGCATTCGAAATCCAAGACAAGTAAGAAAGAACTCTGGTTTAAAGCCAAAAATTCCAGCATAAATTTCACAAATCTTTAAAATTCTTTTATTGGTTTGATTTAAATCTGCTATTGGTGCTCCCCAAAGGAATGTATATCTAACAACTTTATTTTCAATTAATCTTCTAGCTAACAACCGAAATTCATCAAACTGGGAGTAATTATCTTTTTTTCTAGATCCAATAGGTCCTAAATAGGCATTATAATTAATAATATTTGAACGAAGAAACATTCTATTGGGAACTAAGTGGAATATATTATTTGAGGTTCTAATCTTTGTATAATTTAATGCAATTTCCACGATCTCTCCTTTAATCTCATCACTAATTTTAATAAAATCGCTTACAGCAATTGGTCGAATTAATAAGATATAAAGACCCGCAATAAAGTTACTGATCCATTGAACAGAACTAAAGGAAATTATGGCACCAATGATCGCAGAAAAACCAAATATAGATTCAATAGATAACCTTAAAGTAAAAAATACCAAGTATATTATTGCAAAAAATGTAAAAATTCGTATGCTAATTTTAAAAGTGTTGATTATTTCTTTAGAGCTCTTTTTCTTTGTTCTTAATCGGAATTTTAAGAAAATTATTACAACTTTTTGAAGAAGAACTAATACAAAAATTCCAAGGATCAACATTATTAATCTAAGTTCCAAAGTCTCTAATATGTTCATTCTTGACCCTCCTCTCGCAATGATTGATAAACATGATTAATAATAGATTCCAGGAAGAATGGGAGAGCATTGTAAATTGTATATGCGTCAATCGCAGTAATAACAAGATTTGTTTCTAGTCTAAATTCATATTTAGTAAAATAATAATGAGGACGAAATCCAAAAGGAACTGTAAATTCATCACAAACGATATCTAATTGTTTTTTAGCAAATTCCATGGTAATAGGAGGATCTTGAATGTCTAGTTTCAATTCAATCATGGTTCTATATCTGGTACACTCTTGAGTCTCTTCATTCCACCATAAAGAGGGAGATCGAGATCCTTTTGATGTTGTAACCTGTTTGGACTTTATTTCTGTAGAATAATTGAGTAGAGAGGTATTAATTAGATTTGCATTAGGAATTCTTACTTTAGTTTTATCGATTTGTACAATTTCTGTATAGTTTAATCCAATTTCTTCCACGATTCCCTCAATACCTTGAGTACGTATCATATCTCCTACCACAAAAGGTCGTGTCAAAATGATGTAAAGACCAGCTACTACATTATATGCTACATTGGTAGAAGCTACACCAATTGCTGTTGCAAATATGGCAGCAGACCCGATTAAGAATTCAAAATTTACTCCTACAAAAAAAAAAGAAAATAAATAAAAGGCTTAAGATTACTGTTATTTGTAATAAGCTAGTAAAAATCTTTAAAAGGTTTTTAATCTCATGATGCTTTCTTAAACTAAAATTAATAACTCTTTTAATTATTTTACCTGAAATAAGGGTAATTAAAGTGCCAAATATGAAAATTATAAAAAAAATTAGTGAATCATTTATTAAGGAGTCTGATGTTTGTAAAATAATCATCAACATTCAATTTCTTCTCTTTAAAATGGTGAAAAATAGCTTTGTGATAATTAAATAAGCGTTTAAGATTTTCATTAATAAGCTATCTGGTTAATCCTTTTAAGCTAATACAAAATGATTTATTAAAATTTGTCCTAATTATTAGTTTATGAGTCATAGAATGTTAAAAAAAACCTTTATTCTATATAATGGCCAACTATCTGTCTAAACTCATTTATTCATTAATATAAATCAATATTCTTTATCAGTTTAGTATTTTGAGTACTCAAATCCAATTACGTTTATATTAATATTATAAATAATATTAATTTTTTCCGATTTTCTTCATTATTAGGATTAAATATTGATTGAATAACGAGAAGCCATTAAATTTTGGAATATCGGGAAATAAGTTTCATAAAAAACATTTTCTGGTATAACCCCGTGAGCTGTTGGCATCTGGAAAAACCTAGCTGACAAATTTTCAAAAATAGAACGATATTGTATTCCAAACTTTAATTTAGTTTGAATTCTAGCAATTTGGATTTCTTTTCCAATTGTTAATAGGTCATCATGTGATTTTTCAATCCCAAGATTGGAAAAACACTCAAGAATAGTCGAAGCGGGATAAAGATTTCTAGCAAATAAACAAAGAACTAATGAGTTTAATACATTCCTCCACTCTTCTTCTATCATCAGCTCTTTGACAATTTCTTGAGGAGTAAGTTTTGTACGAAATATTTTTTGATCCAATGCATATCCTGCGTTATCTAAATGAGAATGTCTCCCTCCAATAAGATGTCCTAACACTGTTAATGGTCCTGTACTATATCCTGCAGGAGGATTTGAATTAATTAAGACAGAAAAGTCTTTTCCACCATACTTTGCGACTAGAGAATGTATTCCTTCTCCAGCATACCAAAAAAGATCCTTCTCTTCCTTGTTACGGAATGCAATCAAGTTAATTATTGTTAGAAAGTCTTGAACATTACCAAATCGAATACTATGGCCTTTTGTATCTTCAGAAGTGATCACTCCTTTTTCGTATGCCTCTGCTAACCAACCTAAAACATTTCCAATGGTAATAGCGTCGAAACCAAGACGTTCAGCTTGTTCTATTAATTTTAAAACATCAATTCCATTACCAATCTCTAGATTTGAACCAAGAGCATAAAGAAGTTCAAAATCATAAGGAACTGTAATAGAATGGATATCAGCGGGCGAATCTGTACCGTAACGTTCTCTGAGTATTGCTATATGGATACAACCAACAGGACAGGTATTACATGATACACGTCTCCCTAAATATTCTTCAACAAATTTTTCCCCTGAGATTTCTTGAGCCAACTCAAATTTTCCTTTTTGAAAGTTTCTAGTAGGGAGCCCATTTATTGCATTTAAAGGTAAAATATTTTCTGGTGTTCCTAAAACGTGGTATTTACGCATAGTAGAACTGTTAACAGCTTCGTTCCATATGTTTTTATAGGTTCTAAGATATTCTCTTCTATTGATAGGGGATTTATCTAGTAAAATATCTTTATCTCCGGTAATAACAAGTGCTTTTAACCCTTTTGCGCCCATAACAGAACCTACTCCTAATCTACCAAAATGGCGGAAGGAATCTACTATAATATTTCCATATAAAACACCATTCTCACTTGCAGGACCAATTCGAATCGAAGAACGACGACCAGATCCAACAGGAATTTTCTCTCTAAGAATTTGTCCAATTGTTGTTGTATACATATAAGCAAGGGGACCTGATTTATTTATTTGAACATCGTCTCCAGTAATTGTAATATAACATGATTTCTCCGACTGTCCCTTGATTATAATAGCACCTAAACCTGCGAAACGCATTGCTAGAGATAATCTTCCTCCTGCATATGATTCTCCTAAATCTCCTGTCAGAGGGCTTCGAAATACAACTGCAGTTTTTGAGATGATTGGATAGAACGTTGATAATAAGCCAATACTAAAGATCAGCGCATTATCTGGACCAAGCGGATCAGTGTTAGCAGGGACGACTCTATTTAAAAGATTTATACCAACTCCGACTCCTCCAATCCACTTTTCAAATAATTCAGGATTTGAATAACGTTTAATTTCTGCAGTGGTCAAATCAATCTCTAAAATATCTAAATCTGTCATTTTTTTATCCCTCAAAAACCTAGTCTTGGTTCCTCCATAATTAAGACTCCTGTCGGACAGAATTGAGTACAAATGCTACATTGCCGGCAAACGATAGCTTTTCCGAGATCTCTATCAATATGAATCGCACCTGGTATAGGACATGCGTCAACACACTCTCCCTTACATTTATTTATGTCACAAATTTCTCGATCAACTAATACTCCTCCTGATTCTTTAGGACGAGCCTTTATTGCATTTGGAACAGGACATACAGGAACACAAGGAGGATCCGTGCATCCACGGCATACTATAACAGCAAAAGATCCTTCATAACCACCTATGGTTCGTATTCGAATCGAAGATCTATCAACGCTTAATACTCTTTCATTTGTTCTTGCACATGCAAAAACACATTGATAACAGCCTACACATCTTTGTAAATAAGCAACGCGCAACCGTTTACCCATTTATTAGACCTTCCTTGAATTGATTAATAAAAATAATCATGACTTTTTTATATAGCTAGTTATCCCATAAATTTTATTGAGAATATGTTACTTACTATAGATGGAGAACAAACTATATAGAGTTTTAAGCTATACTGTAACAAATCTGTTAATTATAAAAAGAATTTCAAAATTTTTTAGGTGATAATAGTGACAGAAATCATTAAAAAAACGATAGGAAGAGCTGGAGGAAGACCAAAAATAACCAAGAAAAGAGAAAGAAAAATTGGGCTTCCTCCCGGAACACCAATCTTTATAGGCCGCAAAAAAATTGAGAAAGTTAGAATATTTCTTATCGAATATAATGAGGAATTTTATAATGAAGCTGAATTTCAATCAGCAACAGAATGTTTTCCAATTAAAGAAAAGAAAACCATTTCATGGATAAACATCACAGGGTTACATGATGTTTCAATTCTGGAAGAAGTCGCAAAAAATTTTGATTTACACCCTTTACTTCTAGAGGATGTATTGAATACAGATCAAAGGCCGAAAATGGATGATTATGATAACCACATTTACTCTGTTTTGAAAATGCTAGACTTTGATGATGAAAGACAATCAATTGTGATTGAACAGGTTAGTTTGATCTTAGGCTCAAATTATGTAATATCATTCCAGGAACAACCAGAAGATGTCTTCGATCCTGTGAGAGATCGTATAAAAAGTAAGAAAGGAAAAATTCGGAGTTATGGAGCTGATCATCTGTTTTATGCTCTATTAGATGTAATAATAGATCATTATTTTACTATTCTAGAAAAATTAAGTGATCATATTGAATTGTTAGAAGAAGAAGTTGTTACTGATCCTACAATTAGAACCTTACAAGCAATTCATATGTTAAAAACAAATATTATATTTTTAAGAAAAGCTGTCTGGCCTTTAAGAGAGCTAATTAGTCTTTTAGAGCGAAGTGGCTCAAAAATGATTACTACTAATACCCAAAAATATTTACGTGATGTATACGATCATACAATACAGGTGATTGATACAGTCGAAACTTTACGTGATATAGTTTCAGGAATGCTTGATATTTACCTATCCAGTTTAAGTAATAAGATGAATGAGGTTATGAAGGTCTTAACCATAATATCAACAATTGTGATCCCGATGACAGTAATATCAGGAATTTATGGAATGAATTTTGCTTCAATGCCCGAATTGAGTTGGCCATTAGGCTACCCAATGGCACTATTCTTCATGTTAATAATTGCGATTGTTATGATAACATTTTTTTGGAGAAAAAACTGGCTTTAGAGATTTTCTTGTCGTTTGATTATATGATAATTGGCTGATAATGAGGTCAAAAAGTCACCTGTAATATTTAAAAGTTTTGTTGCACTATCAGAGACCAGATTTATTTGAAATGTTGTATCTAAACGATTACGTGAATAAACAAACCATGTAACTGGCTCTGTTAATTTATTATTAAACTCTTCAGCAGTTTTTTCAATTGCTCTTACTGACCAAATATGTTGATCATCAGAGTTAGCTCCCCACATTAAAGGATATACAAAACGTCTCTTAAAATCCTTACGAAATAAAAATTGATCTTCAGTCGTTCTTGTATTTATAATAGATTGGCCTAAAAACCTCGCATTGGAGACTAAGATTGTGTTTCCTGTAGGTAATGTAATCTTTGTATAATTTATTGTAATTTCCTTAACTCGACCCTCAACTCCTTTTGAATCAGGGAGAATAATATAATCTCCTATTAAAAACGGACGAGTTCCCATGATATAGAGACCTGCAAGAAAATTTCCAACAGTTGTGGTGGATGCGAACCCAATAGCAGCTCCTAAAATAGCTGAAACACTTAATAGGGTTCCCTCGAAAGCTGGGAAGTTATTTAGAAAGCCAATTATTGTTAAAGGAATTATTAGCATTCTTCCTAAAACTCTTAATGTGTTAATAACCGTTTTAGTCATTTTAGGCTCTAATTGAGAAATTATTAGACCCCAGATTGTGAATAAAAAGATCCCAATTAAAATCCAAAGTAAAAATTGTGTAATAACATCATATAATCCATTATAAGCAGAAATAATTTCAGTAAACTCTGCTAAATTAGGATCCCATCCAAAAAATTGGATATCTAGTTTTGAATTATGAATGACTCCAAATATTGCCAATATTAATAGAATAATTGCCCCAATAAATAGATTTTTTTTGTTTACTCTCATAGATATCACCTCTTAGTTAATTAATGTAATTTTCTATCCTAATGCTTGTCTAATGATTTTTTAGAAAAAATTTATGATCTTTCTGGTTCTTTCTCATCTATATTCTTTCGATTATGTTTGCCTTACCACATAACAAGAAAATCCAGTAATCATCCGTCCAATTCCAGAGCTTATAAAGCCTATTGCAAGGAGAAAAATCAAGGTTACGATTCCTAATTCTGGGAATAATATCACTAAGATCGAAATAAAAATTGAGACTCCTCCAAATAGGATCAATATAAATCTAAACCATCTAGGAATGAGAAAATCAGTTAAACTAACTAGAATCCTAGCTAATCCTTGTGTTAAAAGGCTAAGAGCTAAAAGGAATATTAAAAACTGTTCTCCTAGGACTTGGAACAATAAGATACAAACTCCTAAGACTATCCCAAATCCTCCGATTAACATATTAAAGATACGTGTTGGTCTAGTAAGATGCTGATCAAATAGTCCATTAATACTTCGACTTAATCCTGCAAAAATCACGATAATGGAGAGGATAAGGATTAAGGAACTAATGGCTAGTTCAATATTTGTAATGACAAAAATAGAAAGAAAAAGAAAAACTAAGCCAACTGCTATATTATAAATGCGTAACCAGATAGGAATTTCAACAGTTAATTGCATTGCAAGCACCAATAACTAAATTAAAAGAATGTAGAGAAAATACCATAGATTTCATGATTTGTGAAAGATTGAAATTTAAAATCGTTTATTTGTACTAATTCTTTTATATGTTAATATTAGAAAAATGAATAATGAATTTTGGAGGTTTAATTACATTGAGTGATAAATTAAAGGAGAAAGCACAAAAAAAAGTTAAAGAAGCTAAAGAGAAGATGAAAGAGGCTAATAAACTTGAAGTAAAAGCCATCGGAAAGAAAAAAGAGGCTATTATGAAATATAAAGATGCTAATAGGATTAAAAAAGAATTAAAAACAAAATTGGATAAAAATTCAAAAATGAAGAACAAAAAATAGAATTTACTATTCAATTAAAGTATTGCATCGAAGCCAAAAGCCTTGTATTCAAATCCTTAGATGAATGGAAACGTATTTTCTGGAGAAATATAAATATGAAGATATTCCTCCGATCATTTGTTATAGTTTTTAGTAGGCTAAAGTTCGTTTTATTATATCTACTACTATCAATTTTAATTGGAACAATTATTTTTCAGTATTATTATTCTTCTGAATACGATCTACAGTTTAATGGAAATATTATTGATTCTTCGCTTGCTACAATAGCTTTAATGTTTGCAATGGACATCTATTCATTCCCATATGAAGGATCAATCATTTTAAAACTTATTTATGTACTATATCCTTTTCTGGGGTTGATAATAGTTGGAATTGGTATTATTGAGTTTAGTGTTGTTGCATTTACATTTCGAAACCGAATGACTGAATGGAATAAATGGATGGCAAAAACAATGAATAATCATACAATTTTGGTAGGTTTAGGGAATGTAGGCACTCGAATTTTAGAGGAGCTCATTTCCCAAAACATTTCAACAACTATAGTAACCTTGGAGTCAGAAAAGCACACCGAATTTGTAGAGCAATTATTAGAAAATAGGGAAGTTGCAATAATATTTGGTGATGCATCTCGGAAGAAAACTCTACAAGGTGCTGGTATTACGAAAGCTAGAGCATTGATTGTTGTAACTAATGATGATTTGGAAAATTTTAGGATTGCAATCAAAGCAAAAGAGCTGAATCCAAAGCTACGGACTGTCATCAGAGTTTTTGACCAAGTCTTTGCCCAAAAAGTGACAGCTATCTTTGGAATAGATGCTGCAATAAGTACTTCTGCTATCACTGCCAGAACATTTGTTGCTCGGTCATTTGAAGATGGAATTATTCAAACTTTTCAATCAAAGAAAACAGGGAGAGATTTTCATCTATTGGAATTGACCCTAAATGCAAATTTTACACCTGTAACAATTGAATCTCTTGAAGCTGAATATGAAATAACTATTCTTGCTATTAATAATATAGCTCATCCAGATTATGATGATAAAGTCGAGAGTGGTGCAAAAATATTATTGCTAGGAGATTTAACTGCATTAAGACGTTTAAAAGAACAATTTTGCTATCAATAATAATCTTTTATTCGTATCGTGTTAGGAAAGTTAATAAGGAAAAAAATTAGTAACTTATAGGCTGTCTGCTTGGAGAGGAAACTTGGATGGAAATTGAATTTAATGGCATTTCAGGAGTTGAATTACGGACTATTTGTGATAATAATGGTTTAAGTAATGCAGAGATTCTTCCTCTTTCACGAAGGGACACAATTTGTCCTAAAGAGGAAATTCAGGAGTTTGGAGACGGAGAGAGTTATTATTTAATAGAAGAATCATGTTGGCGAGGTTATTATTTTTGTGGTGATGTTCAATGTGGTAGGACTCCAACGCATCGTCCAGCTGGAACTGCAGCTTCTCATCCAATTAGTCAAGGAAGAGTAGGTAGAAAATATCGCGGACGAAGTTCAAGTAGTCCTGGTTGCGATTGTTCAGGAACAGATTGTTCTAGTACATCTACTGATTGTGAAGGAAGCAATAGCGATTCTTTAGGAGCAATTGCCATCTTTCTTCTAATAATTGCTATTATTGTAATAATTATTTGGTTACTGCCTTTTTTAATTCCTATCTTTATCGGATTAGCAAATCTTGGTTTAGCAATATTGTTTGCTTTATTTGATCTTTTAAGTTTTGGCATTTTTCGTAAAAGATACAAACGCGTATTAGTTCATTTTCCCCAAGAGCCCTCAAGGGATCAATTAAAGAAAGTTATTGCCGATTCTGCAAGTATGGGGGGATTACCAAGACGTAATGTCCCCTATTTAAACAAATCTTTCTATTCAAATGGATTTTGGTTATTAAGAACTGGTACATATTTAGTTATTCCAGCAATGTTCGCTACTATACTAGTTATAATAATCCATCCGAGCAATAACTTTATCTTCTTCGCTCCAATTGTTTCTTTTTGTGTAGCATTATTCCTTGTTTTATTTGGGAATTTTTTGGTAGGCCGTAAAGCTAAAGCGGTTACTCAACTCAGCTAGAAAAAATGAGCTATAAAAAAGAAAAAAAGATAATTAAATGTAAATTGTCTTAACTGACTGCTATTTGCTTTGCTTCTGCGAAAGGATCAGGACAATCCATAGGAACTTCTACAGTCAACATTCCACTATCATAATTGGCAGAAACCTCGTCGATGAACGCTTCACAACAAAATGAGACTTCACTATAATAGTCTACAGCATCACTACGTGGAGCAATCAAACGAATACCATCTTTTATAACTTTAAGGTCAATTTTTTCTTTTTTTGCACCAGGAATCTCAAACTTGAATGTATAAACAGCATTACCGTCATCGGAGCAACCACATTCAAAATCTGTGTCTGGTCGTACAAAAACACGTTTTTTTTCTTCATTTGTCATCATATATCACATTCAGAGCAATTTTGCTTGAATAGCTATAATTATTTAGTAGCAAATATCATTAACTATAGTTAATTTCGTAATTTTATCTATAAATATCAGAATTAGTGTAAATGAAATGCCTCTTTATGAGCATTTTTCCCAAGATAGACTCGTGTTATTAGAAATAAAATCCATGAAGGTAACATTAGTAACATAAACATTGTAGAAGTAAAATAAACATCTATCGTTATTACTAAAAACGCTATTCCTAAAAAAAGACTCGCATGCTGGATTAATCGAATTAAGTTTGGCAATTTTACAAGATATCGACTGTAGGATATAACTATTAATAATAATCCAATAATAAAAAATTCTCTAGTATTTTGGAATAGAAAAGAGTTAATGCTAATAAAATAAAATAGGAAAATAAATTCACTAAGTAAGAGACCAATAAAACTTCCCAAACAACCTACACAGAAGCTCATATTCTTTACTTTTAATTCATGAAATGCTCGGATCTCCAGAGGGTGATGAGTAAAATTAATGTAGACTTTAGGTTTATTATTTATCCAAGCAATTTCAAGTTGAGCAAGTCGTGGGAATATCAAAAGTCCTGAGAACATAAAAATTCCTAAAATAAACTGTCTAGTATCCCACATTTGATCAAGAGGGTTGATATAAATGGAATTAATTATATTTAATACATGTATTGAGAATAAAAGAAGAATAAAAGGAGAGAGAGAAAGGACGACCTTTTTTACTGAAGATCTCTTCAAAATATTAGTCAAGATTATCACTGTTTTTAATATAATATTTAAGATAAGGTCAAAAAGAGTATTAAATGCCTTTTTCTAAAACTTTCGACTGGGATGAAATATTTGAAAGTCTTTGTAACTGGAGGAACAGGGTTCATTGGGAGTCATATTATTGAGTGTTTAGAAAAAGAGTACACTCCAGCAGACATTGGGTTGTTAGTTAGGAGAAAAGAGAAAGTTAAGGATTTAATTTCAAAGGGGATGACAATCTATGAAGGAGACATAACCAATCTTGATAATTTATTTAAAATTCTAAACGATTTTAATCCGCAATTCATCATACACGCAGCTGCCATAGCTGACGACTGGGCTCCTCTCTCTGAATTAATGAAGGTTAATGCTGAGGGGACATCTAATATTATTGAAGTAATGATAAAATCTCAAAGTGGGAACCATTTGATTCATATTTCTTCCTCTGGTGTTTACCCCAGGATTGAAGGAGTCTATATATCTGAAGAAATGCGGTATGGTCCTCAAGGTAATTATCATAAAAGTAAAGTTGCTGCTGAAAAATATATTAAGCAAGCATTACTTGCAAAAAAGATCAGGGCCACCATTCTTCGTCCTCCTAATGTCATGGGACCTCGGGATACTACTCAAATGACAAAAATCGTTAATGCAATCCAAAATAATAAATTTCCACTTATTCGCAAAGGAAGAGCCTTACAAACTTGGGTTAATGTTGAAGATCTTGCACATGCTATTATTCTTATTATAAAAAATCCCGATGTGGCTAATGGTCAAATCTATAACCTAAAATCATTTGAAATTTCGGTAAAAGAACTTTATGATCAGATTGTTACATCCTTAAATATTAAAAGTTCCCCTAAAGAATATCCGTATAAACTTGCATATTCTATTGGATATCTTAGTGAGATTCTCAGTAAAATAACTAAGAAAAAGTCTACTTTAAACCGTTACCGCATTATTAAATTTGGTAAAGATCGTTTATTTGATGATTCCAAGATCCGCAACGAATTAGGATATTCTCCTCGAATTTCCGCAGAAGAAAGTATAAAACGAACTCTAGAGTGGATGGCACAGATGGATCTTTTATGAGTTATTATCAGTTAAGATCAAAATTTATTGTATCAACATTATTATTTGTGATTTGGCTAGCATGTATGTTACCTTTAATAATTTTACTAGTTTTAATCAAATATGAAGTGGAAAACCAGAGTGCATATTATCTTTTCTTCTTCTATCTTATTTTGGGTATAATTTTTGGATGTTTTGGAATATATTATTATTGGCAAGTGAAGAATTATCCTCAACAATAATTCTATAAACATACCAATATGCTCTAATCAAGGATAGCAATGCAGGTCAAAGATGTAATTAAAACTTTCAACTATGCATTAGAAAACCAAATCCGTTTTATCATAAAAGATTTATCAGTTGAAGATTTTTCTTGGAGACCTGAGAATTCAGCACCAAGTATTGGATGGACAATTGGTCACATTTTAGTGAATCATGATTTTACAATTAATCATCGTGTTTGTGGAAACCAGATTGCATTTTCTAACCTTATTCCCGTTTTTGGCTTTAATACAGAAGGAGATTTACCAAAAGATCAAACAATTGATCAGCTACTTGAGAAATTAAAGATTCTCAATGTTACTATTACAAAAGTTATTTTGTTAAAAGAAAATGAGTGGTTTGAACAGATCGCTAATACAGAAGGGTTTCCACCGAATTGGCAAGGAAAAAATATTATGAAAGTGTTCGTGCTTCATTTTAACCATTGTTTTACCCACTGTGGCCAAATTTTAGAAATTAAAAGGCAATTAGGTAAGGGTGCTTGGGGATTTTGAAATTTGCTTGATGGTCTAATGCTAAAACAGTGATAGAAGTATTTTAAGTAAAAAAATGGTAGATTATACAAATTTTCAATAGTAATCATGCTTTAAAGACAGGTAGCAATTTGTATATATTCTAAAAACTGAAAATAATTAAATGAGGATTTTATAATTATACTGGTGGAAATAAATAGTTCCATTATTAGATTTTATAACAACAAATATTCATCTTTTTGTTTCATTAGGATTAGGGTTGCTTATTCTTTTAGTTGCAATATTTTCATATCAGCAAACTAGACATAATGGTTTTCTATTAATAGGTATTGGTGAATTTTTGTCAATAATCTGAGTACTTTTTTATCTTTTTGTGCTCCAAGGGGCATTTTTAATACCAAATTTGTCTTCTATGGGCTTTTCATTTTCAGAGATTGGAAAAATTTCAGCTGTGCTTGGATTCATTTCTTTAATTCTTTATATATTACAGACCAGGTTATTTGTGATTGCCTTAGAATTATTTTCTGATAAAATTAAGCGAAGCTCATAGATGTCCTGAATAAAAATTTTCGAAAAATTACGTATTAACCTGATAAACAACATCAAGAAGAGTTCCATCACGATATTCAACAGCTGTCACGATTTTATCAGTAAATTCTGGTTCCATAGGAGACGCAAGACTATAAGCCTCATCACGTAAATCGTTAATCGACCTTACAGGTATTCCAGCTTTTTCTAATTGCTTGATCAAATCCTTTCTTCGGGGATTAACAGCAATACCATTATCAGTTACAATTACATCTATTAATTCTGAAGGTGTGGAAATCGTGGTTACCTTATCAAGAATAATTGGACTTTTACGAGCTAATGGAACAGTAATAATGGTTAAACGTGCAGCTGCTGCATCTGTATGTCCTCCTATTCCATGAAGGAGAAGGCCATCAGAATGAGTATTGACATTCACGTTGAAATCAACATCCACTTCGGTTGCTCCAAGTGCTACTACATCAACATGGTTTGCCAAAGGGCCTCCAGGCGCCCAAATATTATAGCTATTATGTGCACTACTTTCAATGTGTCTTGGATTATCTCTTAGCGATTTTATGGCATCCAAGTCGAAACTTTGTCCATCGTAGATACAACGGAAAAGATCATCTTCGAGTAAATCAACTGCCGCTTTTGTAGTCCCCCCATGAACAAAACTACCCTCTATTTTTTCTTCTGCCATTATCTCTCGTAAAAATTGTGTTGTCGCCAAACTTACTCCGCCTGCCCCTGCTTGGAAACTAAATCCATTTTTCACATAACCAGCAGCTTTCGCTATATCAATGACTTGTTCTGCAATCTTCAAGTGAGATTCTGTTACATTTTGAGCTAAGCTACCAGCTATAATTTTTTTAGGATCACCTATTTTATCTATTGTCAATATATAATCAACATTTGAACCTTGAATACTTACAGGATATACAGGTTCTTCAGTAAGGTTATCTGTAACTAGAACGACACAATCCGCATACACAGAATCTGTATCATTCGCAAAACCATTTGCACCAAATGCAGAGGGACCTTGAACCCCATTCATATTTCCTGTAATAACATCAACCGCTGAGGCTGCAATGAACGCAATATTTAAATGTAATTCTCCATATTCAACAGCTCGTGCACGTCCTCCATGACTCCTCAAACTTGTAGGAATATTTATTTCTCCTGTTGAGACAGCTTGACCAATAGGTCCATTCATCGAACCACTAATGGCACCAATGACACCTGAATGTATATGTTCAATAAGAGGTTCATGGTTTGGAAATAAAGCCGTAGCTGCTAATGTAAGGTTCTTAAGACTCATTGTTGCTATTGTATCCATTATGTGATTAATAACAAGATCACCATATCGAAGACAATGATGAAAACTTATTGTCATTCCGTCTTGTAATTTAATTTCGTGGATAAGACCTTCTAGATCGTCGAATATACGTTTCTTAATAGGAGTGGTAATTGTAGAAGCAAATTTCCTTCCTTGTTTGAATCCCATAGGATTAGTTGCATAAGCTCCTTTATAAGGGTTATATTCTCGCTCAAAAAGAATACCAGGAACTTTTCGACCTACAGCATTAATATGCATAATTAAAAACCTCTCTTTCATGATCATTGAGTTAACTGATAAAAAAGGAGAACATAACATAAACTTTTGTAAAAATCTATCAACAAATCAATGAACATCGATTATGAAAAAATTTTATTTTCATTTCTAAATTTAGAGTTTTTCAGATGCAAAGGATGATTAGTATGGAATATCATCTATAGGGTTAAGATCAATATGGAAAAAAAGGAATCTTATATTGAAGAAAAGTTTGGTACATTATTAGCTCAAGTAAAGGATCAGTTATTAGTATCAAAGGCAAAATTGATTATTTTAGATCTAATGGAAAACGGAAATGGAGGTAAGGGGTGGGATAATTGGGAAATGCCTTTTACATTAAATATGCAATTCGATGCACGATATACATTAGCTCATCACACCTATTGGGTTACTAAAATTGCGTTATCGGTAGCACAAATGTTTGAAGAAGCTATGAACATTCCTATTAATTATGATTTTCTTATTATTGGAGGATTACTACATGATGTTGGTAAGCTTGCTGAATCAGAGGAAAAAGAAACTTCTTTTACTCGAGACACGGATATATTTAAGCAATTTCGTCATCCTGCTTATGGAGCAATGGTAGCAAAACAACATGGACTCCCTGATGAAATATGTCATATTATTCTAGCTCATGCACACGAAGGTGATGAACTCTATAGGAGTAAAGAAGCTCAAATCATTCATAGAGCTGATTTCATATATTATGGTACATTACGTAGTCATTTAGGCCTTAAATAATTAAACATGAGGAAGAAATTAATGACCAGAAAGTATAAAATTGCATTTATGCCTGGGGATGGAATCGGTGTTGATGTTTTGGCAGCAGCAAAGGTTGTTCTAGATGTATCAGATTTCAATGCTGAAATAATCCCTTTAGACATTGGATTTACAATATTTGAAAAGGAAGGTGAACCTCTTCCCGAACGTACGATAGAGGGATTGAAAGAATGTGATGCAGCATTCTTTGGTGCGATAACAAGTAAACCTCGTACAGATCCAGATGTTCAACGAATCGAAAGAAAATATGGGACCATTTACAGATCACCAATAGTAAGACTTCGCCAAATTTTTGATCTCTACTCAAATATGCGTCCATCAAAAAGCTATGAAGGAAACCCTTTAAATTTCCGAAAAATAGATGGATCTATACCGATGATTGACATCGTAACTTTCAGAGAAAATACAGAAGGATTGTATTCGGGGATTGAATTTGATAGTTTAATTCCTGAATTAAAAGTATTACCAAAATTTAAAGAATTTCAACACCGTACTGGTGCTGAAGATTCAGATATTAGAATAAGTTGTCGTGTTTTCACTCGAAATGGATGTGAACGGATAATTCGGAAAGCTTTCGAATATGCAGAGATTACAAAAAGAAATAAGGTTACTGTAGTCCATAAAGCTAATGTTATTAGAGCAACTGATGGAATGTTTCTAGAGATAGCAAAAAAAGTAGCAGAAGAGTACCCTGAAGTAAAGTGGTGGGATGAAAATATTGATGCAACAGCTATGTGGCTAATGAAAAGACCTGAGGAATATTCAGTGATTGTCTCTACAAATATGTTTGGAGACATTATTACTGATCAAGCAGCAATGTTAACAGGTGGATTAGGCTTTGCTGCCTCAGCTTCAACATCAAATGATTTTGGAGTTTTTGAGCCCAATCATGGATCAGCTCCTAAATATGCTGGCCAGAATAAAGTAAATCCAATCGCTGCACTAAAATCCATGGGATTAATGTGGGAATGGTTAGGAGAAACAGAATTAGCTGATAAATTAGAAATGGCGATCTCACAAAATATCAAAGAAGGAAAGATTAGGACATATGATATGGGTGGGACCAGTAGCACAACTGATGTTGCCAAGGATATTGCACAAAAATTCACTACAGATTAAACTAATTCTATTTATCTAAAAAGACTCTGGGTATCTTAATGAATGTTAATATCAATTTTTATGGTCCATTAGAAACATGGGCTGGAAAAAAATCATTCATCGCAAAAGGAAATACTGTTTATGAAGTATTGGCATCTCTTGAGACCCAAATTGGTAAATCTGTTCTAGAACATCTTCTTACCGATAAAGGTGATTTAAAAAGCCATTTTCACATTTTATTAAACGGTTTAGATATTGAAGCATTGAATGGATTAAAAACAGAAGTTAAAGATGGCGATGTTATTACCTGTGTCCCCCCTGTCGGAGGTGGATAAGATTTTCATTCTTTTAGCATCGCCAGACAGTTTTGGACTTCTTTTGGGAAATTTTTAACCAAACGATTTTTTGTAAGATTCTGTTTTAGGATCCAGTACACATCCTTATCTGATTTTTTGATCGTCTCTGTGATAAAAGGCCATCCTTTATCGGGATTGAAGTACACAATAACGCTTAGAGTATAAGCTAATCCTTTTTTTAATGTTTTAAATTCTTCTGATTTCCTTTGGTCGTCATCTAAGTTATAAATGGAAGTGATAATTATTTTATGAAGTTCAAACGCTTGATTACTTTGTAGTTCTTGATTTAAATATGATGATTCAGCTAAACTTGCCACAATTGCCCTCTGAACTAGGAATTTCTGAGATTTATTTAATGGTTTGATCCACGCAAGATATAATTGGTATATTTTTAGAGGAAACGTATCATAAAGCATCGATAACCCTTTAGCTGCAGCTTCACGAATCCGCCATCGAACATCTGAACAAGATTCATGCAGAACTTGCACACATTTGGAAAAATACTGAGTACAAGAGGTACCAATTGATCCTAATGCCCAAATGCCACAAAAAGGAAGAAATTCTTTAGGATTATTTGTTGGAGCTACTTCAGAAGAATTTGATATTAAATCCAAGAGGAGATGGATAGTTCTTTCAGGATTTAGGATTGAAAGTTCTCCAATAAGATCTTTAAACGCACTTGCTAATTCTAAATTTGCACGTCGTCCTGGAAGAGCGCTATTTTTTACAAGATACAATGAAAGTTCTTGAGATGACCCTGTACTAATGAATTTATTGTATAAAGGACGTAATTCCAGAAAATATTGTTCTTTTTTACCCAAAATGAGTAACCTCGTAAAAAATTCTTTCTTGAAATAAAAATAATTCTGTTTGATTTAATGAAAAAGAAAATAAATTAAATTTTGGAAGGGGTATCGAAAAATTAGATTCAAATTTTAATGGAGGAAATTGGATGACTATTATTGCTGAGTTAAAATATGATCTGACACCAGTTGAGAGAGGTTATCAGAACAGAACATTATATATAAATTTATCAACTAATGAAATTAAGATTAAACCTGTTTCAGAGGAAATGAAAAAGCTATTCACAGGAGGAAAAGGATTCGATTTATGGCTAATGTGGAATGGGCTTCCCAAAAGGTCAGTTAAATGGAATGAACCTGAAAATGAGATTTGTATTGCCTCAGGTCCCCTTGGTGGGACTACCTATTATTCTGGATCTGGAAAATCGATATGTACAACAATTTCTCCATTAACCAATCAACCTATTGACTCAAATGTAGGTGGATATTTTGGGCCTTATCTAAAGTTTTCAGGTTTTGATGCACTTGAAATTCAAGGGAAAGCTACCAAAGAAGTTCTTATTTTTATCAATAGTGATGATGGAAAAATTACCATAGAGGATGCTGAAGAATTTTCGGATCATGCTCATCTATTAACACAAGAACTAACAAAAAAATATTCCACAGATGAGTCTGATCGTGAAAAATTCCGTGTTTCTGTGGTTTCATCAGGCCAAGCTGCAAAATACACAAAATGGGGTGTATTGAACTTTTCATGGTATAACAAAAAACGCCAGTGGGCTTCTTATAAACAAGCAGGACGTGGAGGTGTCGGAACGGTATTTAAAGACAAAAAATTAAAAGCAATTATATGTAGAAGTCCACGGGTCAATCAGACAATAAATAATCCAGCAGATATTGAACGAGGGAAAGAAGCAGGAAAGGATCACAATCTAGAAATTATCAAAAATGACCCGTTACAGAATGAAATGCGAGTAGTTGGAACAGCACACCTACCAGAAATAATGAACGATTTTGATCTATTACCAACAGAAAATTTTAGATATGGAGCCCACAAAACATTAAAGGGAGAGAAATTTCCCTATACACGGGAAGTATGGCGAAAAATATATACCGATGTTGGGCAAGGTGTAGATGGATGCTGGATTGCCTGCCAAATTTCCTGTAGTCATTTTGTACAACAACATACAGTATTAACTGGTCCCTATAGAGGCCAAAAAGTTATTGTTGATGGACCAGAATATGAAACAATAGCAGGATGTGGGAGTAATTGGGGAGTTTGGGATCCCAAGTGGGTATTAGAAGTTAATTTCTATTGTGATACGTATGGGTTAGACACGATATCTGTTGGTACAGGGATTGCTTTTGTTATGGAATGTTACGAGGCAGGCATTCTGAATGAAAATATTACAGGTGGATTAGAATTAAAATTTGGAAATGCAGAAGCAGCAATGAATTTAATACATCAAATGGCACAAAATAAAGGCTTTGGTGTGATTGTTGGACAAGGAATTGTTTCCATGAAGAAAACTTTTGCTCAAAAATATGGAGCTGATCCCCAGTTTTTACAAGATATTGGTATGGAACATAAAGGTTTGGAATTCAGTGAGTACGTCACCAAAGAATCATTAGCACAACAAGGAGGTTATGGATTCACATTGAAAGGGCCTCAACATGATGAAGCATGGTTAATTTTTGAAGATATGGTTCGAAATAACCTCCCTACTTTTGAAGATAAGGCAGAAGCCTTAGCTTGGTTTCCCTTTTGGCGTACTTGGTTTAGTTTGAATGGTTTATGTAAATTACCTTGGAATGATGTTATCCCTCCTGATAATAATGAAAATCCTCAGAAACCACTTACTCTTCCCAATGCTCGAGCAAAAATTCCAAAACATGTTCAATGGTATGCTGAATACTTTAGTGGTGTTACTGGATTTGCCTCTACTCCTGAGGATCTTGTTAAGATGTCTGAACGTGTATATAATTTTCAACGGATATTTAACATTCGTCAAGGGAAAGGATTAAAAGAACACGATTCAAAGCTTCCATATCGTGCAATGGGTCCTGTTACTAAGGAAGAGTATGAAAGTCGTTTGGAGAGATATGATGGTCAGTTAAAAGATCTAGTCGGAGTAGATCCAGAAGGAAAGACAACTGAAGAAAAAATGGCGATTCTTCGATCATTTCGTGAAGAACAATATTCAAAACTTCAAGATGCTGTATATAATCGTAGAGGTTGGACTACCAAAGGATGTCCATCGATAAAAAAAGTGAAAGAACTCAACCTCGATATCCAAGAGGTTATTGATGTCATCAGTCCTCATCAATAAACCTTCTTGTTTACATTCCAAGAAAGTGATAGACTTTTATCTATAATAAAAAAATTTTATTAGACTAATCATTACTCTATAAAGATTTTCAACCAATTAAGCAGTTTACAAGTTTGATAAATTGAATAATGAGTCTTTACACTTATTTTCTTTTATTATAGCAATGATTAACAATAGTAATTGATGCATCTTGGGGTATTTTAATTAAAACTTATAAGAAATGCATCATTACCTTATTTAACATCTAAAATAAAATAATTCAACGTTTATTGGATTTGATGATTATTATGACTAAATCAAAAGTATATATGATAAATACAAACGAATTAAAAATGGGAGATTCTTTAATTGATCGTCTTGAAAAATTATGGAATCATACGGATGTCAAATTAGTAGAATGGATTAAGAAGGGAGAAATTGTGGCAATTAAAACTCATTTCGGGTCAAGGAATCAAACTCGTCATCTTCGTTCTATGTATATTAGAAAAATAGTCGATTTAGTCCATTCAGCAGGTGGTATTCCATGGGTTGTTGAAGGAGTTGGTTTAGGATGGGATTCAGGAAATCCTGAATTAACTATGTCAAATGGTCCTGGATTTATCAATTTAGCAAACCGTCATGGATTTAGTACAGGAACAATGAATGCACCAGTGGTTATGGGAGATGGAATTGTCGGAACTGAAGTCTTTCATGTTCAAAATGATAAAGGAAAGTATATTAAGAACGTTGCCATGGCAATGGGATTAAGAACAGCTGATAAGGTGATAATTGTATCACGATTTAAAGGCCACGATGGTGCAGGATTCGGAGGAGCGTTAAAACAGCTTGGAATAGGTTGTGTTGGCAATGAAGGGAAAGGAGGAGCTCATTGGGGTGGTGGACAAAATATTTACGTTAAACACCCTGAAAATTGTACAGGTTGTGGAAATTGTCTACGAATATGCCCTTATGGGTGTCTATCATTAGATGAGAACAATAGAATAGTTTTTGATCCAACTAATTGCATAGCTTGTACCATGTGCTTTAGTAAATGTCATCACGAGAAAAATCTTGAAAAAGAAAGAGTATTTGCCGCTAAAAGACGAATTCCTAATGTTGAACAAGTAGAACGCATGATGGATAATGCTGGTGGAGTTATGAAAGGTATAAGTCCTGATCGCATTCGTTTCATTAATATTGCAATAGATATCACTTCACATTGTGATTGTATGTCCGCAGGAGGGTCTATTCTTGTCCCTGATCAAGGAATTTTTTATTCCCCTGATCCAGTAGCTATTGATCAAGCATGTGTTGATCAAGTTACAAAAGCGCGTGGAGTTCCCATGTCGCCTGCAGAAACAGGAATTGATTCGCCTTCTGGTCGTATTGAACCTATTTTTGATGCAATGGAACCCGATGAACCAAAATTAGGACTTTTTAGTAGATTTGTAGATCCTGAGTCGCGACCAATAATTACGGAGACTCAGTTAGCCGCAGCTGTTGCTCAGGGAATCGGATCTCGCGAATATGAATTAATTGATATTACTCAATAGAATCTACGAATCAAAATGGGATTAAGAACTCCTTATTCGCTCAATCTTCACTTTTCCCTCATTAATAAGTTCTAACACTTTTTCATCAACTAATCCTTTCTTAATAGTGTTACGAAAAAAATTTTTCCAGTCGTCATTGAGTTCTTGTGCTATTGATACGTTCTCTTCTTCAATAATACAAAGTCGTTCCCATTCTTCATTGTCTAATCCATTTTTTAACAGAAGATAGGGCAAAATTCCTTTTATCCAGATTTCTAAAGCCACACCTGGGTCTTCAAGAGAGAGCATTGTTAGTTTATAATAATGACTAATAATAAAAAAAGCCTTTTTTTCAGTGCGAAGAAGGTATTCTTTTTTCATGGAATTTGGGACAATAGATCGATGTTGTAGAGAGATATTGGATGTTTTGGGTATTATATTAGATTTTTCTTCTTCTAACCTTTTAATTTCTTCTAAAAGGTCATCCAATTTTGATTTGTCAATTGGCACAGATGTTCGCTCTCTCTGATTTTATTTCATAGGTTATTGAAATAAGTATGATTATATACTTCACTGGTATTATAAAATTATTATTGTCTAGATTCGAATCTTATTTCGTATATAGGAGCTGAAATATTCATAGAATTTAGACTAAACTATTTTAAATTTATTGTGTTGGTTTTCGATGTCAGCAAATGATCTTGAGGCCCAATACCGTTTATTGTTTGAGGGGTCGCCAATTTGCCAATTCATAGAGGATTATTCAGAGATTAAGAAATATCTTGACAAATTACCTGTTAAAAAGACACGTAAAGAATTTGAAAAATATTTTCAAGAAAATCCTGAGGAGATTGAACATGTTATTAAAATGGCAAAAATTATTGATCTAAATAGAGGTGCTGTTGACCTTTTCGAAGCACCTTCCAAAAATGAATTAAAAGGGAGCTTAGGAGCAATTACGGGAGAGGCTACTTATGATGTCTTCAAAGACGAAATTTTAGCTTTCTATTTCGGAAAAAAAGTTTTTCAAGCCGAAGCAATTAATTATACATTAAGTGGTAAAGAATTGCAAATTTTGTTTAGAGCAGCAATTGTTCCAGGATTTGAAAATAGCTTAAAACGAATAATCGTAAGCATAATTGATTTAACTGATTTAAAAACAACAAAAAAAGCTTTAAAATCGAGTGAAGAAAGATATCAGGCTCTTTTCAATTCAGTACCAATTGGTATTGGTATTGCAACATATGATGGTCGTTTACTAGAGTATAACAAATCAATGCTTGATATAATGGGATTAGATGCAAATAGTGTCAAAACTGTTAATGTGAAAGAATTTTATATCAATCCTACCGATCGAGAGAATATTTTAGATAAGCTTCAGAAAACTGGCAAAATCAGAAATGAGGAGTATATGCTAAAAAGAAATGATGGTCAAATTATCCCAGTATTAGTGAATATGGATCTTTTTCGTTTAGAAGATGAAGATGTAGTTTTTAGTGCCTTTATTAATAATACAGAAATTCATAATTACAGACAAGAATTAGAACACAGAGTAAGAACTAGGACACTCGATCTTGAGCAGTCAAATCTGGAATTAAAGATAATAAACGAAAAATTACTTCAGAAATCATCGGAACTGGAAGAATTTGTTTACACGATTTCACATGATCTAAAATCCCCTCTTCTATCAATTGCTGGATTTACTTATTTAATTCGGACTAAAATCCAAGAGGAATTGGATGAGGAATTAAATGAGTTCTTTGAGCGAATAAGGCATAATACAACAAGGATGGAAAAGATTATCGAGGAAATTCTTGAATACTCTCGTATAGGAAGAATTGTAGAATCAAAAAGCTATTATCCTTTAATAGAAATAATAGAAGAGGTTCTAAAGACCTTTACACCACGTTTAAAGGCAGATAACATTAAATTAGATATTCAAGATAATCTTCCTAAAGTCTATGCTGTAAGAAAGCAACTACTTCTCGTTTTTCAAAATTTAATTGATAATGCAATCAAATTTATGGATCCAGAGAAACCCGAGAAAGAGATTAGAATTGGTATAGAGGAAGAAAATGAGAAATATATCACATTATTTGTTGCTGACAATGGAATTGGAATTCGTGAAGAAGATTTCTCCAAATTATTCAGACTTTTCACAAGAATTTCAGATCCAAGAACCGAACACATAACAGGGAGTGGTATAGGCTTAGCTAATGTTAAGAAAATCGTAGAAACTTGTGGTGGGGATGTATGGGTGGAAAGTAAACTAAATGAAGGATCAACATTTTATCTAAAGTTACCAAAATATGATTTTGAACTATAAAGGCTTTTAATTATTCTTTAAGTCGTTCTTTTGTGTAATTCACTAAACCTCCAGCTTTAAAAATTTTTAAAGCTTGATGATCGAGTTTAGGGAATGAAAAAACTTGATCTTTAATTTTAATTTTACCTTCGTTCATATCTACTGAAATCATTTCTTGAGCAAGGTTTGAAGCGTTATCTCGGATATATTTTGAGCAATCCGGAGAAATTATAAGTGGTAATGCTTGATTAATTGCATTACGATAGTATATCCGAGCGAATGACATTGCTATGATACAACTAATTCCTGCTGCTTTTAAACAGGTAACAGCTTGCTCTCGACTAGAACCTGCTCCAAAATTATTACCTGAAACAATGATATCTCCTTTTGAGACCTGCTTTGCGAATTCAGGTAAATAATCCTCCATAGCATGTTGAGCCATTTGCTCTGGAGTTAGAGGGTCATAAGTATATCGTCCTGGGAAAATAATATCAGTATTAATATTATCTTCTGGAAAGATCCACATTTTACCTTTAAACTTCACTTCTTACATCTCCTCATTGGTGATATATCCAGCTATTGCGGATTTGGCAACCACAGCTGGGTTAGCAAGATAAATCTCTGCCTCCCTTGTTCCCATACGGCCTTTGAAATTACGATTAGCTGTTGAAATTGCTATCTCACCCGGAGCTAGACATCCACCATATTCACCTAGACAAGGCCCACATGCTGGAACTCCAATTTGCCCTCCTGCTGCAATGAAGATTTCAATTAATCCCTCTTGAGTTGCTTTCATCAAAATATCACGAGATGCTGGGTAAATTAATAACCGAACATTGGGATTTATCTGTTTATCTTTTAATATTTCAGCAGCAACTCGTAAATCTTCTAGGCGACCATTTGTACAGGTTCCAATTAAAGCTGTATCAATGGATACATGAGGTAATCTTTCTATAGGAACAATATTGTCAACAGAATGAGGTTGTGCTATTTGAGGACTGAGTTCTGCCAGATCAATTAGTATTTCCTGCTCATAAATTGTATCTTCATCAGCTATCATTTTTTTGTATTTAAAACTAAACTGACGAAACCATTCTTCCGTAATTCGGTCAACAGGAAAGATTCCTGCTTTAGCTCCAGCCTCTGCTGTCATATTACAAATTGTCATACGATCCCCTATTGACAGTTTTTCAACTGCCTTCCCATAGAACTCCATTGATTTATAGGTAGCTCCATCAGCTGAAATCATACCAATTAGATTCAAAATGATATCTTTTGCATAGACGCCAGCTTTAATTGGTAAATAATTCTCAAATATCACTTTAATCGTTTCAGGGACTTTTAGATATGTTTCCCCAATTGCCCAAACTGAGGCTGTTTCGGTTCTGCCAATTGGAATCCCTGCAGCACCAAAAGCTCCATGAGTAGTTGTGTGAGAATCTGATCCCAAGATAATAACATTAGGGGGAACTAATCCTTTTTCAGGAAGAACTTGATGGCATATCCCTGTTCCTGCATCGTAAAAATGTTTGATCTTCTGGATTTTGACAAATTCCCTAATTATTTTATGGTTTTCAGCTTTTTTTGAGTCTGGTGGTGGAACTGCATGATCTAAAGCAATAAAAATTCTATCTGGATCCCATACTTTGCCGTTGGGCCCAACTATTTCATAAAAAGTTTTTGAAATAGCAGCTGAATTATCATGACTAAGGATCATATGAGGTGAGGCGAAAATGATTTCATTTTCTTCGACTTCCTCTTTTTTTGCAGCTTTAGCAAATATTTTCTGGATTAATGATTGAGAAGGCATTTTCATGAACCTTTATGACACTATTGATACATAACTTCAAATTCCTTAAGTTATATTTGAGATTTTTTGCATCGCTTGAAATAAATCTTGTGCAGAAAAGAATTGTTTTTCAGGCGAAACTTTTTTCATCGGGAGAGAAATTTAAGTTCATGGGATATTAGCTATCCTAAAGCAATAATTTCAGTTTTTACAGAGGATATGAGGTGTTATGAGTAAAACTATTATTGAAAAGATATTAACAGATCACACTTCCGATAATGTAGCCCCAAGCCAGATTATTTGGTTAAATATTGATGTACGTTCAGCCCGTGATTTTGGAGGAGCGAATGTGGTTAAAAATCTTGAGGAACATTATCCAAAGGAGTCAAAGATCGCTGATCCTGAAAAAACATTCTTTACATTTGATTGTGTTGTACCTGCCAATAATTTAGGTTATGCAGAAAATCAACAGATTACACGGATGTTTGCTAGAAAATACCTTGATCGAAAGAATTTATATGATGTAGATGCTGGGATAGGCTCTCATGTGATGATAGAAAAGGGAATTGCAACACCAAATAGTACTGTTGTTGGAACTGATTCTCATCTAAATATTTTGGGAGCAATTGGAGCCTTTGGTCAAGGTATGGGAGACCAAGATATTGCATTTACCTTTAAAACAGGAAAAACTTGGTTTGAAGTTCCTGAGAGTATGAAAATCACAATTACAGGAGAACCAGCACCAAATTCATATGCTAAGGATATTACTTTAGGCATTCTAGAGCAGATCGGGTCGAAAGGAGCTCTAGGGCGATCTATTGAATTCTATGGGTCTACAATAGATTCTCTCAAATTAGCAGGAAGAATTACTCTTGCTTCTATGGTGACCGAAATGGGGGGAATAATTGGATTGATTGTTCCAAATAATGAAGTAATTAATTATTGTCGTGAACGTGGCAACAAGGAATTTAAAGTACAGAATGCTGATGCCGACTGTGAGTATTCTCAAAAATTAACCCTTGATTTTTCAGACCTTGAACCTCGAATTGCTCTTCCTCCTTCCCCCTCTAATGTAAAACCTGTTTCTGAAGTTACCGGTGTTAAAATCGATTCAGTTGTTATTGCTTCATGTACCAATGGACGCTATGAGGATTTTGAGATTGTTGCCAAAATATTGAGAGGAAAAAAGATTCATAGAGATGTGATGATGAAAATAGTTCCTGCAACGCAAGAGGTTTATGGTCAATTATTAGAAGCTGGATTAATCAAAATATTTTATGAGGCAGGAGCTATAATAAGTAATCCAGGTTGCGGAGGATGCGCTTCAGGACAAATAGGTATGACTGGAGCAGGTGAAGTTCAAATTTCTACTGGAAACCGAAATTTTGCTGGTAAACAAGGAAAAGGAGACACATATCTAACAAGTCCTGCTACTGCAGCAGCTTCTGCGATAAAAGGGGAGATAGTTGTTCCTGGAGTTATATAGGAGTTGTTAAGATGACTAAATCAACTATAATTAAAGGTAATGCTATTATTATCAAAGACAGGGATGGAAATGCCATTGATGATATTGATACAGATATGATTTTTCATAATAAACATTTGCATATCACTAATATAGAAGAAATGGGGAAGTATACGTTCGGAAATCTTCCTGGTTGGGAAAAATTCCCTGAGATAGCTACTAAAGGTGATATTTTAATAGTTGGGAAAAATTTTGGTGCAGGTTCATCCCGTCAACAAGCTGTCGACTGTTTTACAGCTTTGGGTATCAATCTTATTATCGGAGAATCATTTGGGGCAATTTATAAACGAAACGCTATCAATTCTGGCATACCACTTATGATTGCTCCTAAAATAATGAATGAATCTCTCAAAACAGGTGATTCTCTTAAAGTAAATTTAAAAACTGGAGAAATAATAAATCTTACAGTAGATAAGTCATTAGCATTAGCTGAACCTTTATCAAAGGTCCAGATTGATATCTATTTAGCTGGAAATCTATTTGCATATGGAAGCAGAATTTTCCAAGGATAAAAGCCGATTTCTCCCTGTTTGAATTTAATATTATAGAGTATAGTAATCTAAACTTAATAGGGAATTTTATTCTCTAAATTTTATGATTTGTATATCTATCTCATAGGTCATTTTCTCAATTTCATATTCAACTGTTGAGACAGACATAGTAAGCGAAATCGCCATTATTAGAATAGTGATTAATATAGTAACAAGTGCAAGAATAAAACTAAACATAATAAGAGAAGATAAATCTAATGTCAAGACTTCTTGTGAAAGAATACTAATACATGTTACAATCACAAACACTATTGCTGTAAAGGCAAAGATCATTGCATTTTTAACTAGTCTTGTTTCATTCAGATACATATTCCTGATCTTAGTTACTACTTCTAAATGCTCTTCTGGGGATTCTATACTTTTTAAAATATTATAATAGCGATCATAGAGTAAAGTTCGATCTTTTAGACGCGCATATCGATTTTGCATCATGAGGAGGACTAATCCTACTGCACTCATCATGACTATAGGTGATAATGTTGCTGTAATTATTTCTAAGGCAAATTCCATTCCTTTCACCATCATTTTTTAGAATATTTTTGTCTTTTTAATGCACCCCAAATGAATTCTCTCTAAAGTATTTCACAAAAACCTTTAAATATAGATTACGTAAAAATAAATTCGTTAAACTGATCCTATTCTTTAGTTATTTTATTTTCAGAAAATTGAACTGCTTTAATGAATTGGCTCATTAATTCTTTTGGATTATTTGACTTTTCAAGGACTGAAGAAACAACTATAATATCCGAACCTGCTTTAACAAGATCAATTATTTGTTCTTGTCTACTTATTCCTCCTCCTGTTATTAAAACAGCTTTAGGATTTATCTGGTTCATGTAATGTCTAACACGTCCCACAAGATCTAATCGATTGGCGATAGAGCGTTCAAAATTTCCAGATCCTGCCTCAAGATATAATCCCCACCAATATTTTCTCCACTTCCTTTCAACTTCTTCATAAGCCTCATCATCGGTTAGGTTTCTTGCTTTTAACTTTCTTCCAACGGTTGAATCGGAACTTAATACTAAATAGCCATATTTTCGATCTTTAGGCCAATGGCGTCCGATCAAGCGTCGTGCCCATTTTGATACCCAATGATATTTTTTACCTAATTTAACTAACACCTTAATTGCAAATCTATAAGTATTCAATAACGTTGGCATTTGAATATAGTCTGCGAAAGACGAAATTTGAAGTGGATGCCCTGGAAAAATAACTACTGGAGGTAAATCAATATCTAATTGGTGTAAACGTTTTAAATAACCATGAACACCTCGATAGATTTCATGAGAATCCCCTACCCAGATTTCCAAAGGTAAAAGGGAAGGATCCTTGGTTTCTGTAAGGATCGTTTTCAAAGCATTAAACATACGTTCTGTTGCTTCTCCTTTGTTTGGATCAATCAGGATAGCGAATTTTGAAATTCTGATTCAACTCCTAAAAAGTATAAATGCTTTTTAACCGATTCTAGCTCAAATCCCCCCCTTCAAATGAAATAATAAAAAGATTGTCATTATGTCATCTAATCATTAGGAAAGAACAGGAAAAAGGATTTGAAAAATTTTTGCGAAGGAATATTGATTATCACATTCATAGCACTTTTTCAGATGGTGAATTACATCCTACAGAGATTTTAAAAGCTGCTGAAGGTAAAAATTTGAAAAGCATTTGTATAACAGATCATTTCTCATTGACAAAGCTTGCTCTAAACGAGGAAGAACTTGATATATATTTTAATACCTTAGAAAATCAAAATAATTCAGCGTTGTCAATCTTTATGGGACTAGAGGTTGATTTATCTTCCATTAAGGACTTTATTTCTTTGACAAAGCATTCTTGGGATTTAATTCTCTTTGAATATGTTTTCTTCTGGCCTGATTGGGAAAAAAAACTACATGAAGTAATTAGATTCAAAAAAGATTATTTTGACTATAATATAGGTCTGGCACATACTAGATTTACCCGACTTCCAGAATCAAGGATTAATTATGTGCTTTCAAAGCTTTCTAAATATGAGATCATTATTGAGCTAAATACAGGGTATAAGAATTATTTGGACCCTTGGTTTGGCTACCTAGATGAAACTTTTCTTTTTTCATTAGGCTCAGATGCGCATATGGAATATCAACTTGGAGAAGTTACAGCTGCATGGACTTACCTTGAGTCTAGGGAAATTCCTTCAACTTGTGTTATAGATCTAAAAAAATAAAAGAAAAGAACATAATCTTTATTCATTTCTTAAATAAAGGATAAATAAAGGATTAAAATGGTTTGAAAAGACTTTGAAAGAATTTCACATTATTCAGAATATTTTAGCAGATATACCTGATGATTTAATGCGAGAAAACATCCAATTCATTCATTCATTAGCTTTAATTCCTAAAGAAAAAATAGCTTTTCATGCAGCAGATGCAGATGGAATTATTTCAGCTGCGATCCTAAAATCATTGCCTAAATATCGTGAAGCCGTTTTTGTTCCTTTACATTATTCTCAATTAAAACATCCCGAGTATGGTGCTTTTTTAAGTGGATTAAATTGGCTCGCAATAGTAGATCTGCCACCATTTAATAATCATACCCTCGAGCTATATTGTGATCACCATATTTCAAATATTTCTACAATAAAAAACGCCTCTCTGGTTTTATTTAATCACGAGGCTCCAAGTGCAGCGAGTATTTTATTATCTTACTTTGATAAGTCTTTAGACATACTAAACGACCTCAGATTATTAGCTAACTTGACTGAGATTACTGACACATATGGATATACTACTTCTCCACCAATTAACCTTCCTGCTCGATTTTTGGAGTCCTCAAAGGAGGAACAAGCATGGTTACTGGATGACCTATGCCGCTCTTTAGATTCTACAATAGAAATTCTAGCATTAGTGGAGGGTTTTGTTTGTAATGGAACACAAATTTTTGAACAAGAAATATATCTAAATAAAATAAGGTCTTTACGAAAGAGACGTGAAAAGGCAAAAGAAGCTAGTAATAAAATACCAGTAAAGGATGCTATAATCATAATTCAAGGTAAGGAAAAAGTGCAATCACCTACTCTAATCCACTATTTATTTGAAAAAGGGGTCAAATTTACCTGTCTATTATACCCTGGAAAACGTTTCGTGGGTGTATCATTAAGACTTGGACCATTAATTCCAGATGAAAGCCTAAATAAATATCGTGTTGATAAAATTGCCGAGATATTTGAGGGTGGAGGGCATCCGCGCGCTGCAGGGGGACGAGGGAGTAACCTCGAAAAAACTCTTGATATAATAATTCATTACATGAATAAAAATAAATTCTCTTATGATATAGTAGATTTTAGGGAGAAATAAAGAATTATGATAAGAATTCTTACAATTATTTTTCAGATGAAGGGTAAGGACCTAATTTACCTGAAACGATCTCAACTGGAAATCTATTCTCATTCCTGTCTAATTTTTTCTTGATAATCATTTCTAGATTGAGATTAGCTCGTTCTGAAAGGCTTATACAATAAATTAATATATCAGCTATCTCATCCTCAAGTTTAATCCTTAAATCAGGGTTGGAAGCTACCATTGAAACTGATTCTTCTATTGTATACCATTGAAACAATTCCATCAACTCTGCAGCTTCAATTGCAATCGACATAGCCAAATTCTTGGGAGTATGATATTGAGTCCAATTTCTTCGTTGAATAAAGGATTTTACTAAAAATTTAAGGTCTTTAAAGCAATCATTATCTGTCATTGTCATCACCAAAACAAAATAACATTCAAAAAATAGGATAAATTTAAAATATGTATAATTTGTAAAAATTTAAGTATATCTCGATAACAATTTTAAAGACAAAAGTTGGATCTATTTTTTCTTGGTATTTAAAGTGAATCTTCAGAATAAGAATTTTTCAAAAAATCAAACGCGATTGCATCAGCAACTAAAAGAAATTTATCGTAACGAGCTGAATGGTCAGGAAGAAGTAACTTTAACTATCGATGATTCTGTTTATCGTGTTGATGTTATTAGTCAAGATAATTCTATAGTATGTGAAATCCATCGGTCAAATTTTGACAAACGATTCTCAAAGAAAATTCAAGCTTTGCTTTCAATCCCCAAAATATATTTAATTATCGTATGTCCGCTTGTATCTGCACAAAAAGTGTTTCGAATGGATAAAGAGAGCGTAATTAACACTAGTTACTATAAAAAACCTTATGCACTATATTCTCTTTTTGATCTGCTAGTGAGAATAAAAACTCCATTAATAGAAAATCGAATGGAATTTCGTGTTCATCTAATATCCGAAATTGTAACAAAGCAGTTTCAAGGATTTTTTGGTCGAACACTCCGAAGAAGATACAAGACCGTTGATCGTGAATTAAATTCAATTGAAAAAACACGAGTTTTTAAGAACCGAAATGACTTTATTGAACTACTTCCTTCTAATCTTCCTCCTAAATTTACAAGAAAAGAGTTAGGGCAGGCGCTAAGACTTCCTAAAATTTCAGAGAGGTCTGTTCAACGATTAGCTGGAAGGATGACATACTCCCTATGGAGACTAGGAATACTTGAGCGAATTGGTAAGCAAAAACAGGCATATTTATATGAATATTCTACTATTAAAAGAGATAATTAGAAAATTCTGGGCATTTAACTTAATTTAAAGGATTATAGCTATTCAGGATCATATTCTATCACTTCTTATCATAGGAACTGACACTCTAATACTAATAAATATAAATCTGAATATTACAAGGATGATTTAAGGAATTATTCTCTTCTATATTTATAAAAATAAAATTCTTTTTAAAAAACAACATCGAAAAAAATAATCCATTAATTAGAACTGGATTATCAAAAATTTTAATTCATTTGGAAATATTAAATAAACTAGGTTGCAGAATTTGAGTTAAATGTCTAGTTTAAATGCAATGCAATATACTTTAATTGCATTCCTTTCTGTAATTCTCACTTTAATTGGATTAATTTTATCTTTTCGGGTCTATTACAAAGGAAAATCAAAACCCTTATGGTATCTTATAATTATTCATCTTTTACTCCTCCCATTCTTCCTTTCTCACAGCCTTCTTTATCTAATTGGTTTGGAACAGAAATTAATTATGACTTTAATATTTCAATTAACAATTATTCTCTTATGTTTAATATTATTCTTTCTGATATTCTTTATAGAATCATTGCGGGTTGAATCACCTTCAAATTACATTATTCTTTTTGCTGCATTAGGGGTTGGTAATGGGATATTACTGACATTGTTTCCTGAGACTTTAGAATGGGATGAACTTATCGGTCCATACTTATCTGATTTTAGTAGAATTATTTTTGCCATAGACCTATTATTAGCTGCAATAATAATCAGCTGGCAAATTTATCAATTTATTCCATTTATCCGATCTGAATATCGCAAATCATCAATTTTACTCTTTGCAGGTTGTTTATTACCAATCCTTGGTCCAATGGTAATCATCAGTACAAAACTTTCTTTGGTTTTTTGGGGTTCAGAGTTAATCCCTATTCCAATTGGTATTCTAATGATGATAATTTCAATAGTGATCGATGACCGAGTTCTCAGAATGGTACCTTTTAATGTATATCGCCTTTCAGTAATGAATATGAACATAGGCCTTTCTATTTTCGACATACTATTTGATGCAAAAAAAAGTGGCCCAGATAGCAATACTCTTATACCTCATTTGATGACCGCAAACCTTCAATTTGTCCAAAGTGTTATTTCTTCAACTGAAAGAATCCAATTCATCCGTACCGATAATTTTATCTTCATATTTGAGGCACTTAATGATGTTGTATGTTTTGTAATCGCTGATAGAGCATCTATGTTAATTAAGTCAGCATTGAAGGAATTTACTCGTGAATTTGTAAAAGAATTTGGTTTAATTCTTGATTCATGTGACATAAGCCATTTTGCTGATGCAGAAAGAATTGTCAAGAAATATTTTTCATTTTTACCATCATCCCGCGTAGTATCTTTTTGTCCCTAAATTGCTTAATTCGTAGAGTAAACTTCTTCCTTTTTTTCTTAGA
>NZ_CDLCQJ010000067.1:0-11986 GCF_975850365.1 Candidatus Hodarchaeum mangrovi
GAGAAATTCCAGATAACGAATGGAACCACTATCGTATTTTACATGACTATTTAGGAGGAAGAGGAGTCCCGATTATTGAAGAGGCTAGGCAAATCCTAATTTATGAACCTTTAATCTCTGTTTTCCGCAAATTACTAAACAAAAATTCTTTACATCTCTTATATGAAGCAAAAACTATATTAGATTATAAAAAAATCATAAAAAGAACTCAAGAAGACCTGATTATATTTATCCAAGAGATAAAAAATTATTCAGGAGAGCAGAAAAAACCAGATTATTTAATAGATGAATTAAAAGAAAAGCAGCATAGTCTGGCTAAATTACTCCTCTTAAGTAAGAAAGAAGCTTCTCTTGAATTAATTAGAATGATGACAATAGATGAAATTGCAATTACTCTAGCTTGGCTTTATACGCATCTCCTAGGTAAAATCAAGACAAAAGATCCTGAATATATCATTTACAGTCATACATGGATTGATGAATGGTTACTTGGAAGGATAATAAATGAAATTATATTAAATCTTCCAAAAAATCCAGAAAGATTGGTCATACAAAATCCAAGCAGTCTTGTAAAAGTCTTAATTACACATCAAAACTGGGAAAAGAATTCTCAGCCAATAAACTTAGTTGAAATTTTGAAAGATCCAGAAATACATTCTATAATTAAATTAAATCGATACCAAGAGAATTTATGGTTTAATCAAGAGGATTTTGAATTGTTAATAAGATTTCTTTGCATAATTGCCTTGATAAATCAGGTATGTCTACATAAAATTGAAGGTCTTCCCAATCCTAAAATAAAAGAGATTTTAGATATATTTAACATTTGGCAAGAAGCGCTTAATAAGTCAGAATTTAAACTAGAGAAATTACTTGAAGTTCTAGAAAGCCTCTAATTTTATACTTGGAAAAACAATACATTTCTATCTGTGATTTTAAATCTAGAATCTTATTTAGAAGATATATGTGGAGAAATCATAAATGAATATTCATATTTTTGATTTTTCTTTAGCTTATATTCTTCATGCAATACAGCAAGTGCTGGTAGATCTCCTCCTACTCCTTTTTGCTTTAAATCAATGTTTAAAGTAATAAATTGTCTTTGGGGTAATTCATGAACATATTTTGCTTTTTCTAAGTCCTCCATTGAGTATGGCCAGGCACTAAAATTTAAGAGGGTTCCACCAACATCCTCGATTTTAATTCCATTACCTAATTCATCTAAAATGGTTACCCAACGAACATCAATGCGGTTTCCATTTTCTTGAGGTCGTACATAATTATGGGGAAGATCTTTAATTGTTTTTCTATGAATTCCAATAGCTGCTCCTGTGTATCGATCAAGATACGCCTCATATGGTCCTCTCCCATACCAAGTGAAGTTCTGAAATTTTATTGGAATACGGGTTTGCATTCCAAATCTAATAAGATCTTTTTTTGGGGTAAAACTATTTTTAATGATAATAGAACCAGAATTACCTATTCTAATCATTGATCGATATTTAGTTTTTCCACCTGTGATTTTATAATTAAAATCAAAAACAATTTCTTCATTACTAGATATTACTTTTGATTCACTTACTGTTCGATTTCTAGTTGCTTTTTTCCAGAATGTTGGATTTAATAGCCTAATTTTCTTTAGAATCGGTAGATACATAAAGATTCCTAATTCATTATCTGTTGGAGCTCTCCAAAAGTTGGGAAATAACTCGGAAATGAAAATTTCATTTCCATTAAAGGTAAAACGCTCAATAACACCAGTTTTTCTCCCAATTTCTAGCTTAAAGTTGGATCCTGAAATATAGAATCTATCTAGATCTTCTTTCATCGGTAAGGAGGGTAAAACTGGACTATTAATAAAAAATTCTTTTTTTAGCCGTTTTGGTGCCAATAAAAGTTGATCCCATGCAAGAATCTCTCCTTTCTTTCCCCAGATAAAATCTTTTTTCAATTTGAATACAATATTAAGAAAATATTCGTGATCCTGCTTAAATGTTAATGTTTGATAATTAATAGTATACTCTTTCTTTACTTGAGGGGGAATTCCCAGATCAGGCAAATATCCCTCTAAAATCGTTATTCCATCTTCAATAATATACCAATAGCCTTCGAATAAATAATCTAGTGGAATAAAATAATATTTATTCTCGATAAGGAATTTTCCTTTGATTAAATCAATTGGATGAACTTTAACATTCTGAAAAACCTTTTTAACTTCATACAAAGCAGGATTTGGAGAACGATCTGGTCTAACGATACCATTAATACAAAAATTTCCATCATTAGGTTTGTCGCCAAAATATCCACCATAAACCCAAAATTCTCGTCCATCTTTCGATTTTTGTAGTATACCTTGATCTACAAAATCCCATATGAATCCACCTATGCAATTTGGGTATTTTTCAAATGCATCCATATATTTCTGAAAATTTCCTAGGCTATTTCCCATGGCATGTGCAAATTCACAAAGAACGAAGGGTTTATCACGATATTTGGCTGGTGCAAGTTTTTTTCCCAGAATTGGTGTCAATCTAGAAAACCAACCTCTCGGGATTCTCTTAAATTGACCAATAGCCTCTACTTCTTGAGGTGTTGAGTACATTGTACTAAAAACATCTGATAAGTCAAGATTTTGATCACTTTCATAATGAATGGGCCTTGTTTGGTCAATGGATAACGCGATTTGCTTCATTTTGTTATGTACAATTTTATTAAATCCTGATTCATTTCCAAGAGACCACATGATAATACACGAATGATTCTTATCACATTCTACCATCCGAACCATTCTATCAACTGCTGCCTTTTCAAAAATTAAAGGAATATCTCCTAAACCATGTGTTTCTACATTTGCCTCATCCATAACATAAATCCCAATTTTATCGCATAAATCATAAAAATAGCTAGATTTAGGGTAATGGCTAGTTCTTACAGCGTTAATATTATTCTGTTTCAGGATCAAAATATCCTCTAAAAGACGTCCTTTTGTAATCACATTTCCTGATACAGGGTCAAAATCATGATGATTAACACCTTTTAATTTAATTGAACACCCATTAATTAATAACTGAGCGTTTTTAATCTCTATTTTTCGAAAACCAAAGCTTGATGCATGTATATCATAAATATGTCCTTCAATATCCCTTAATATTAATAAAATTCTGTAAAGATTTGGTATTTCAGCTGACCACTTTTTAGGTTCAATTATTTTGCTCTGTAATAATATTTCCTCAGAGTTTTCAGCATCTAAATCAAGTATCTTTTCTATAATTAGAGTTTTTTCCATAAAAACTTCAATTTTAAGATTTTGGAATATATTAATGGTTGAATTGGTAATTTTCACACGAATATTCAGTAAAGCATCCTTATATGAATCAATCAACTCAGAATAGATGAAATAATCCTTTATACGGATTTTAGATATTGCATAAAGCATTACCTCGCGATATATACCACTCAGACGCCACATATCTTGTCCTTCAAGGTAACTACCATCAGACCAACGATAAACCTCCACTGCTAGTATATTTTCGTTTTCATTTCCCCATTTGAGGACTTTGGTGATATTAAATTCTGCGGGGGTCATGCTTCCTTGAGAATATCCAATGTATGTCCCATTTACCCATACATAAAAAGCAGATTTTACTCCTGCAAAATGAAGAATAACTTCTCTCTCAGACCAAACTGAAGGGACGGTAAATTTTTGAAGATATGAGCCTACAGGATTATAATTATGGTCAATATTTGGAATTTTTTTGGTTCTTACGGAATGTGGGTACTTTACATTAGTATAAATTGGAATTCCATATCCTTTCATTTGCCAATTTGCAGGAACATCTAATTTATCCCATTCTAAGGAATTATAATTAAGTTCAAAAAAATTTTGGGGACGTTTAGATGGATTTATCGCCCAATAAAAACGCCACTCCCCGTTAAGTGATTTGATATAACTGGAATCACCTTCAGAATAAGCTTGGTCAATTGTTTCATAAGGAATAGATATAATATGACCCTCTTCTTTGTTTTGCTCAATAATTTCAGCATCTTCCCATTCTAAATGAGGTTTTATCCTCTTTTGCACATAATCACCTCTTAATCTGGTATTTTATTAAAAATCTCACAAGCCTGTTCAGGTGAAATATCATTTGTCCAAATATTTAGCCCAGTTTCAACACCTGCACGATATTTTTGTTTTATTCCATCACGTTCAGTCGAAACAATCTCAATTCTAAAGTGATGAAAGGAATAATCCTTAGCATTCACTGGGGAGGGATATAACATCATCATGAAGTTAGCGGGACGATTAAATAATTTATCAAACTTCTTTCGTACATGTTGTAAAATTATTGCTAACGCTTCCTTCTCTATCATGAGGAGGTCTGAAAGATTTGTTACATGTCGTTTTGGTACTAAATGTACTTCATATAACCATTTAGAGTAAAAAGGGCAAAATGCAATGAAATGTTCATTTTCACTAATGATTCTCTTATTTTCACGTTTTTCTTCATTTATAATGTCACATTGAAGACATTTTTGCGTTGATTTAAAGTATTTACCTGTTAATTCAAGTTCTCGGATTATTTTAGGAGGAATAATTGAGAGCGCATAAAGTTGTCCATGGGGATGATGGATTGTTACCCCTATATGAGATCCTCGATTTTCAAAAATAAAAATATATTTTATTTTCTTTAATTGACTTAACTCTGTATATCGCTGAATCCAGAGCTCAATTATACTCATTGTTAAACTTTGTGGTTGATTATAAAATAACAATTCGTGGTCGTCTGAATAAAGTATAACCTCGCACCTTCCAATAGCATTTGTCTTTGAATAAAGAGTTCTAACATCAAAAGGATGTTTTTCTGAAGGATTATCCATAGAAAGAGCAGGGTATAGATTTTCAATACTAATGGCAGAATATTGCAGAGGAAGGCCAGGATGTCTTTTTTTAGAATTCGCACAAAATGGACAATCATCCTCCTTTTCAGCAATTATGGGGCGTTTTAGTCGTTTATCATTGACAATGATATAATCTTGAGAAAAAGGATCAAATCTAATTTCAGCCAAGTCATGTTTCCTCATATTAATAGGACAGATTTACTATCTAAAAACATAATAGACTTTATTTTTTTTTATTATTAGTTTAACTAAAAATAGATAGAAATCAAATGAAATTTTTGATTAGAATAGTTTGAAATTTATTATTTTGCTAAAAGAATTATTTTTTCTCTAAAGTTGGATTGACTTTAATGAGTAACAGAATACTATACTAATAATTACATTAATTTAGCATAATTTCAACTCAAAAATTAGAAAATTACCCCCAAAAATGATTTTTAACCGTAGATAATAGCTAAAAAGTATCAATAAACCAATTTATTCCATTCAAAAATCAGTCAATGAAAAAGGGGAATTTTATATTTAATAAATAAAAACGATCATCAATTTAGATTTTTCACCTATTTTACACCAACCTTAAAAAATGCTACCAAAGATAGAAGTTTTAAATCATTTTAGTATTAGAAGTGATTAGAATGTCAGAAAAACCAAAACCGAAATGTATGCATTGTGGAAAACCTGCCGATTATATCTGCAGTAACTGTGGAAAAAAAGCAATTTGTGAGGAAGAGGAAGACGATTATTGTCCGACTTGTGGCCCTGAAAAAGGATATTGGGATGAGCTTTAAGGACCAATCATCCTTTTAATTTATCCCATACCTTTTTTTATACTTTTGTCATACTCCTTTCCTTAATCTAATTATATAAAAATATCAACATCAACAACAACACATTTCTTCCCATCCAAAAAGGAAAAAAAAGTTCAATTCTTGATTTTTAATCAATGGATAGATGAATGTTTAAGGTTGGTTTAAAGAATGATTGATTTATCTTTGTCTGAAGAGCATATTATGTTAAGAGATAGCTTACATGACTTTGTTGAAAAAGAAGTTTCTCCAATTGTCGGAGAATTTGATAAACAACAGAAATCGCTTTATCCAAAGATCATTCCAAAAATGGTTGAACTTGGATATTTAGGTGTATGTTTTCCAGAAAAACTGGGTGGTGCAGGACTTGATTATTTAGCGTTAGCCATTGTTTGCGAAGAATTAGAACGTGTTGATACAGCTTTGCGAGTTATCATGTCAGTTCACACGGCCCTTAATAGTTGCACTCTTTATCAATGGGGAACACCAGAACAAATCGAGAAATATCTAATTCCTCAAGCACAGGGAAAGCAAATCGCAGCTTTTGGACTCACAGAGCCAAGTTGTGGATCTGATGTGGCTGCTTTACAGACACGTGCTGTTCGTGAGGGTGATGATTATATCCTTACTGGAAATAAAATGTGGATCTCATTAGCAGAGACAGCTGATAATTTCTTGGTATTTGCTAGAATTGGAAAGGAAAAAGGCTATAAAAACATCGGTGCTTTTATTGTTGAGCGTACATCTCCTGGATTTTCATCAAATTCTATTCATGATAAACTAGGAGTTAAAACTGGTGACACTGGAGAATTAATTCTACAAAACGTGCGAGTACCACAAGAAAATCGACTTGGGGAAGAAAATGAAGGATTTAAGATTGCTATGAGCGCTTTAGATTCAGGACGTTTTACCGTGGCAGCAGGCGCGGTAGGGTCAATTCGAGCCAGTTTAGAAGCATCTATTAAATATTGTCATGAAAGAAAGGCTTTTGGCCAGGAGATTGGACAATTTGAGTTGATTCAGGAACATATTGCGGAGATGCAAGCTGGGTTAGATATTTCTCAGTTATTAGTATATAAAGCTGCTTGGTTGAAAAACAAAGGTATCCGAAATACTCGCGAAACGGCAATGGCTAAATGGCAGGCTACTAATTTTGCTTTAGATGCAGCTAATAGAGCCATTCAAATACATGGAGCATATGGATATAGTGCTGATTTTCCTGTAGAACGATATTGGAGAAATGCGCGAGCGAATACAATCCTTGAAGGAACTAATGAGATTCAGAAACTTCTACAAGCCTCTCATGTGCTTGGTTATAGGAAACACAGTCATTTACGCCGAGAATTACCTCCCTATACTCCTGAACCTTAAAAATCTCTTAAAAATTGAGAGATTTCTTTCTTTTTGTTAAAATAGGAATTGAATTAAAGTGAATAGGCAAAAAGAAACATTTTCTCGATTTGCTATTAGATGGGGAGGTGCTGCTGGTGATGGATTACAATCTACTGGATTATTATTTCAAAAATTCCTGAATAAAATTGGATACTTTGTTTTTGGTTTTGCTGGAACTCAAAGCACAATCCGTGGTGGGCATGTCTGGCAACATGTTGAATTTTCCTGTAATCCTATTGAAAATTTTGATAGACCACTTGACTTATTAATAGCTATGGACACCCAATCTTTAGAAGCTCATATAAATGATCTTAAAGACCAACGAATTTTACTTTACAATAGCGATAAGACATCAATTGATGAATATGAAACAATTTTAATTCAAAAACGAATTCATGCGTTTGGTATCCCTCTACAGACTCTCATCAAGGAAATTGATCCAAAAAATCCTATCTTAGCTAACTCAGTTACTATTGGAGTAATAATTGGTTTATTGAATCTTAATCCGTCTTTATATAATGAGATACTAATAAAAAGGTATAAAAGTCAAACGATTCAGATAAATCAACAAGCAATTCGTGTTGGCGTATCATATTTTAATGAAAACATCAAGTATAAGATTAATCTAAAAGATGCGATGCAAGCCAACACAGAACATATTGTCATCAGTGGAAATCATATGATTGTCCTAGGAGCGGTTGCAAGTGGATTAAAATTTCTTGCACAGTATCCAATTACTCCTGCATCATCAATTCTTACCTATCTCGCCCAAAATGCTAAAAAATTTGGAGTGGTTATTCGTCAAGCTGAAGATGAAATTGCAGCTATTGGGATGTGCATTGGTGCTTCCTTTGCAGGGGTACGATCAATGACTGCAACTAGTGGCCCAGGAATTTCACTAATGGCAGAGCTATTTGGATATGCTGCTACAACTGAAACTCCGATTGTGATAGTCAATTCTATGCGAGCTGGTCCTTCTACTGGAATTCCAACTAAAATGGAACAATCCGATCTCCTTTCAATGATTCATTTATCACATGGGGAGTCTCCTCGTATTGTTTTAGCTCCACGTACTTTAAAAGAATGCTTTTCCGAAACAGTTAGAGCTTTTAATTTAGCTGATCGTTATCAAACTCCTGTTATTATCCTATCCGACTTTGCTTTAAGCGAACGAACAGAAAGTATAGAGATATTTGATCTTGAGGTTGAAATAAATCGTGGAAAAATTTGGAAAGGTCCCACCGAAGAGTTTCCTGTCTTTAAGCGTTATAAAATTACTGAAGATGGTGTATCACCTCGAGCTATACCCCCAACAAAAGGAGGAGAACATATCATTGTTGGGGCTGAGCATGACGAAATGTCGCATTCACTCTCTGGTAATCGATGTGGGTTACCTAAAACATGGAAAATTAGAGAGGAATTATATAAGAAGCGATTTGCAAAATTAGAACAAATTAAAATAAAAGAGATGAATGTTCCACTAGTATATGGGATGAAAGAGGCTGATTACACAATATTATGTTGGGGAAGTACACTAGGAGCAGTTAAGGAAGCCATTGATTACTTAAATGAGAATACTCTCCAAACATGGAACTTAATTTCTTTTTGTGATCTGTTTCCCTTACCTACGGAAAAAATAGAACCGCTAATCAAAAAAATAAGATTTGGAATTTGGTTTGAAGCGAATTTTACTGGTCAGATGCAAGCCCTAATAAAACAAAGTTTAGGTTGGGAAGCAAATGCCTCTATCCATCCATTAAGTGGGGAGACACCAACAACATCAATGATCATATCTGAAATACGAAAATTAAACTCTATTGTGAATAGGAGTAGACAAAAATGAGTTTCAAAGAAGTGAAAGAAGAAATTAATCCATTTATTGGGGAAGTAAAACCCAACTGGTGCCTCGGATGTGGAAATTATGGATTATTAACAGCTACAACTAATGCTTTAGCTAAATTAGGATTTAAACCCAATGAGGTTGTTATGACCAGCGGAATTGGTTGTAGTAGTAATTTCCCTCATTGGACTTCAGTATATGGAATCCATGCTTTACATGGACGTTCACTTCCTGTAGCTATGGGGGTTAGATTAACAAATCCTAATCTTACAGTTATTGCTGTTAGTGGGGATGGAGATACTTATGGAATAGGAATGGGGCATTTTATCCATGCTGCTCGTAGAAACCTAGATATGACCTGTTTAGTAATGAATAACCAAATAAATGGACTTACTACAGGACAATACTCTCCAACTTCTCAATTAGGTCATATTACGATTACTTCACCTTTAAACGGGGTAGATGAATATCCTATTAACCCGATTTCTTTAGCGTTAGGTGCAGGTACCTCCTTCGTAGCACGAGCATTTAGTGGAAATAGAAAACATCTCCAATCAATAATAGAACAGGCAATTCAACATAAAGGTTTTGCATTTGTTGATGTTTTAAGCCCATGTGTTACTTTCAATAGATTAAATACATATAGCTGGTTCAGAGAACGTGTTTATGAACTGGGGGATGATCATGACACTTCTAATATTTGTGATGGATTGATTAAAGCTCAAGAGTGGGGTGAAAAGATTCCTATTGGAGTTTTTTACCAAATAATCAAACCTTCTTTAAAAGATATGGATCCAACACTTCAAGAAAGAGTTCCAGTAAACGAACCCCTTGGTTTTAAAGCCCAAGGAATTGATGCACATGTCATTTTTGAAGAATTTAGTTAAAAGAATAAAAGAATTTAACCTTATTACAGTATTTCAATCATTTTCTGTAATCTCATTTACTGGTTTTTAACAAAGAACATAGTTACCAATGTCTTTAATTAACCATCTTCTAACGTAATTTTTACCAAACACTATTCTTTGTTACTTTAATTTGCTACATCCCCCTTGATACCTAAATACCCATAAATATCGCTTTCTAGCATTTCAATCGTCTGAAATAGTCTACCAGACTTTTTGAAATTGGCACAAAAATGTCTCCAATCTTTATAAAAGCGTTGATTATAGCATTAATTGTGCCAAAATTACCTCAAATACCTATTTTAACTTTTTTTATATATAAAAACCGTAAAAAATCCCTTACAATAACAAAGGAATTTGATTTTAACCTATTTCCGCAAAAAAGTTAATTTTGGATTTATTATTCAAAGAATAATTAAAAAAAGTTAATATTCTTCGTCATAACAGGAGCAGAAGGACATAAACTTGTAAATTCAATTGATTGTTTTATATTTGGGTCAGCCTCGTCTCTTGGTATGAATTGGTAACCTAATTTTAAAAAGAACTTCTCTGCTGTCTCTGTTAGTAAATAGATATTACTTATGCCCTTTTCAATCGAAAATTCCTCAATTCTTTTTACCAATTGCTGACCTAATCCTCTTCCTTGAAAGGAGGGATGCACAGCTAACGAACGAAGAAGACCAACGCGTCCATAAATCTCGATTCCAATACATCCTAAGATCATTTTATCCTCTTTGCTTATAAAAAAGTTTTGAAAATGATCTTTAACTCCCTCAATGGGAAGATCTACTTGTTTTAATAACATCAATACATTTGAGAGATCTTGAGTGATAGCTTTGGCAATAATTGGCATGCTAATTCATCGTAAAATCAAATATTATCGCTGTTTTTAATTACTTCTTAACGATTAGAAACAATTTTACTAGATAGTTAAGAATTATCTTACTAAAATAGCAGATTAAAGGTATATACAATATCCAAGGGGAATTTATGAAACTTTGTTTTAAATTCAGAATAAACTGAAAATCTTATATAAAATTCAAATATGTTAGATTTTTCTCAGATTTTGCCGATTACAATGTACCAAATAACACTGATTATTGAAATAGAGTCATAAATCATATAATTATTTAAGATAATATTCTATCTTAATTATTTTCAGGCTATTCATTAGATTGCAAAAAATATAATTTATAATAAGACCTAGATATCTTAATTTTCGAGATTCATTAATGTCTAAGACTTTTAAACCAATTATATAACATACAATAAAAGGGGAAAGATTAATGACTGAGAAAGATTTCAAAACTCTAGGTGCAATATTTATTATTATAATCTTTGCTACATGTCTTGCCTTTGCTGGAAGTCAAGGAGGAGTGACCGTTTTTAGCGGAATCCCTTTATTTGCACTTAGTATAGCTATTACTTTTATTATTCAATGGATTGCTTTTATACCTGCTTTTGTATTTAGGACAGAGAAATTCTACGATCTTATGGGTTCTATAACATATTGTACTGTGATTATTCTATCAATTATTTTAAATCCTAAAATTGATTTACGATCTATTTTACTACTAATTTTGGTCTTGATTTGGGCTATCCGTCTTGGGACTTTTTTGTTTTGTCGAATTATGAGAGAAGGGGAAGATACACGCTTCAAGGAAATCAAAAAATCGGCATCTAGCTTTCTATTGACATGGACTCTCCAAGGTCTCTGGGTTAGCTTTACATTGGCTACTGCTTTAGCTGCAATAACAGTAGAGCAAAGAGAAGAAATAGGTGTTAGTGGCTTGATTGGTCTATTGGTTTGGATTGTAGGGTTTGGATTTGAAGCTATTTCAGATTATCAAAAAAGTAAATTTAGATCTAATCCAGAAAACAAAGGAAAATTCATTAATACTGGGTTTTGGTCAATCTCTCGTCATCCAAATTATTTTGGAGAAATAGTTATTTGGATAGGAATCGCAATAATTGCCCTTCCCACTCTTCAAGGTTGGAGATGGTTAACATTAATTTCTCCTATTTTTGTCACATTACTTCTTACTAGAGTTAGTGGGATTCCAATCCTTGAGAACCGTGCTGATGAAAAATGGGGTGGTCAAGAGGATTACGAGGAATACAAAAAAAATACTCCAGTCCTAATC
>NZ_CDLCQJ010000068.1:0-3851 GCF_975850365.1 Candidatus Hodarchaeum mangrovi
GAAATAACTGCAGGAACACCCACAATTGATATTCTTGATGATTTTTCAGGAACTAATGTGCCAGCAATAGAAGCAGCTAGCGGAGTAAATATGTTCACTCAACCTGGAATGAATATTGGTTATTTAGCGATGAATGCTCTCCGTTATCCATTTAATAATACTGAAGCAGTCGATGATCCAGATTTCGGAGGACAAACAACCCATGCCTCTTTAGTACGTCGAGCTTTCCATTATGCAATTAATCGAAGTGCAATTATTGAAAACGCATACGGTGGATATGCAGTTCAGGCTAAAAATCCATTCCCACCAAGTATCTGGGGTTATAATGATACAATAGAAGATTATAAATTTGATCCCGACCATGCCCGAGATATATTAAAATCTCTTGGGTATGCAGTTAAAGGTGGAAGACCAGCAGGACCTGATGCTATTACTGCATTAATAACGGCCTTAGGTGGATTTATAGTTCTAACAATCCTCTTCAGTAATAGAAGGAAGAAATAACCTTTTTATTCCCCCTCTTCTTTTTTTTCTTTTTAATATATAAATCAACAATCCTCCTTCTTTGAATCGTCTTCTTAAGTTTCGTAGGTTAAAATAAAACGTTCTACCTGTTTAATGGATTGTATTCGGATAAAATGTTTAACGAGGAGATAAAATTTACTGATAAATGCTAATATAAAAAAAGTAATAAAATAATACTTGAATTCTGTATAGATAGACAGAAGCCATATGTTATTAAATGATACAATAGAAAGAAATGAGTTAATCAATCCCCAAAAAGCTAAGGCAACAAAACTATCTGGATTTTCCCAAAGAAAATTATAATGAACCAAATTAAAGAAAGAAATGAGGCCAGTTTCTAAAATCACGAAAATACCTATAGGGAATGCGAGAATTAAAATTGCAGGAATAGTAACGCTAAAATTCTGTTTAATTCTGATCTGTTTTACGAATGCAATTAAATGTTTCTCCGAGGTTTGATATAATTCACCTATTAGGATAAATGGTAAAAAAAGTTCAACAAAGACAATGATATTAACTATCATAGGAAGAATTACCTGAAGGAGTAGAGGGAAAATAATCATTATTACCACAGGATAATTTAATGATCCTTCCTTGAATGAATCAAAGGCATTTGAAAGAATTGAACGTTGTTTATCAGAGAATTGAATGATTAATTTTTCTTCTAAAATCACTCGTTTTATAAAAATAAGAAAAAAGAACAGAATTAGAAAATAAAAATAGCTAAATAATTCAAAGAAATCTAAATTTTCAAATATTTGAACTAAATTTTGAAGAGAAATTCCTTTCAAAATGAAAATAACTGCTTGATCACCATAAGCGATCATTAATACAAATAAGGTGAATCCCAATCCTGTAAGAATTGATATTAGTTTTATCAGTTGAATTTGGAAAATTTCTTTCCTTTTTATTGTTGGAGATAGGAGAAAGTAAATAAAAAATAGTAAAATGGCTATAAAATATAAGAAATAGAATGAAATCCAATTAGAAGTAATAAAGAAGATATAAAAAAAGATTATGAGGATTATGATACTAGAAAAGACGATGGTCATTTCAATGATTTTAAATTTCACCGAATTTTTCTGAACCTCTGGGACTATGGTTTCGGAGTGTTGATTTGCCATATTTTATCATCACCTTCTTTTACTTTTTAAATCTAGGATCAAATGCTTCTCGTAAACCATCGCCTACTAAATTAAATGATATTACTGTTAATAGAATTGCCATTCCAGGGAAAAAAGTTAAGTGAGGTGCAGCAGCAAAAAATTTCCTTCCATCTCCAATCATGGAACCCCACTCAGCGGTTGGAGCTTGAGCGCCTAATCCAAGAAAACTTAACGCAGCAACTTCCAAAATAGCAGTTCCTACTCCTAAAGTAGAATAGACAATTAATACACCAAACACATTTGGAAGAATGTGTTGGGTTAAAATCCGTGGGGTTTTAGCTCCTAGAACCTTTGCTGCTTCAACATACATCAATTCACGTTCAACAAAAGTTTGACCTCTTACAATTCGTGCATAATAGGGGATATAAACAATGCCCACAGCGAGCATTGCATTTTCTAAACTGCTTCCCATTAATGATAATATCGCTAAAGCTAGTAATATTGCTGGAAAAGCCAGTAACATCTCTAAACCCATTGAAATAATAGAATCAATCCAACTACCATAATACCCTGCTAGTAATCCTATTAATGTTCCCACTGATAATGAAACAAAGACAGCTATAAAGCCTACTGTAATGGAAATACGAGCACCATAAATAATACGAACAAAAATATCACGTCCAACGTTATCTGTTCCAAAAAAATGCTTTGGTGATGGAGTTTGAAAACTTCTTGACACAGGATCGTTTGGGCCATAAGGAAAGATAGGAATGTTAAAAAAATTGAATAACATTTCATCGAGAAGTGATATAATTGCTAAAATAATAAAGAAACCTAAAATGCCTAATCCAACAAGTGCTGCTTGATTACGTCGAAATCTCTTGAAGATTACACTCCATGTTGTCGCTCCCGAAATTTCATCTAGTTTACTATCTGATTCATCTTCAAATTTCCCAATTTTAGCAACCTTAAGACTTCTCATTGATTAATCCCTCTTAAAATACCGTACTCTCGGATCCAAATAGGCATAGATAATGTCTGTGGCCATATTTGTAACGACAAATATGAAGGCACTAATCATGACGAATCCCATAATAACTGGGAAATCTCTATCTTGAATACTATTCCAAATATATCCTCCTACCCCTGGCCAAGAAAAAATAGTTTCAGTTAAAACTGCTCCTGCTAACAGTGCTCCAAAATTTAAGCCAATTACTGTAATAGTTGGAATCATCGCATTTTTTGTAACATGTTTTACTATTACTAACCTTTCTTTAAGACCCTTTGAGCGAGCTGTTCTAACATAATCTTTTCCAAGTTCCTCAAGCATACTAGATCGCATCATTCTAGCAATTACAGCTAAGGGAATAGTTGCTAATGCCAAAGAAGGTAAAACAAGATGGTTTGTTGCTGAAAGGAAATACTCCCAGTTACCTTCCATTATTCCTACTACAAAGGAATCAATAAGATAAAAATTTGTATATTTCGGAAGTGAAGCACTTAAATGGGAATCTATTCTATGTGTTGCTTCAAACCATCCGAGATTGTTAAAAAATACGCTTTGCAGCATTAATCCTAACCAATAAATTGGCATACTAACCCCCAATAATGCAATTATCATCGTAAGGTAATCTATTCGTGAGTGTTGTTTATAGGCTGATAATATTCCAATAGGAATTCCTGCAATTGTTGCAAGTAATATTGATACTAATGTTAATTCAATCGTTGCAGGGAATCGAATTCCTAACTCATAAGCAACTGGAGTTGAAGAAATCATTGAAATTCCCAAATCAAATTCAAAAAGTAATTTTTGCATAAAAATTAAATATTGCTCCCAAGCTGGCTTGTCTAAGCCCCATTTTTGTCTAATTAATTCGAGTTTTTCAGGCCTAGGATCTTTTCCTGCTAATGTATTTGCAACATCCCCTGGAAGTAACCGGAATAGGATAAAAACAATAGTTGCCACCCCAATTAAAACTGGTATCGCCCTAAGGATACGTTTTATTGCAAATTTTAAAAAGTCAGTTGTTGTTTCAGTGGAGGATTCAATTTTTTCAGACATATTAACCATCTAAGAATATATAATATAGAAGTTAGCCTTGATTTACCCGATTAACTATAATTTCATAATAGTTGCTAGACTAAACTAAATTATGATTATAAATCGGTTGATTAATGCAATTCAATACCAAAATTTTTTATTTTAAAGAATTTTCTCTC
>NZ_CDLCQJ010000069.1:0-17086 GCF_975850365.1 Candidatus Hodarchaeum mangrovi
AAAAATTCCTTAAAATTGGCAAAAAATTCAGAAAATAATTCATGATTCTGATTGATGATATTTAAGTTGCGTTCTACTATTGTATCTACTTGTTTTAATGCAATTTTGGCCAAAAATTCACTTGAAGCACTATTGCAGATAGTTGTATAATCTTTGAACATAGATAATTGCTTTAATAATTCTCTATTAGGTGAAGAAATCCAACCAATACGAAGTCCAGCTAATCCAAAAGCTTTTGACATGACCCCTAGTGACACTCCGTTGTCATAAAGATCACAAACTGCTGGTAATCTTTGCAAAGAATTATATTCTAATAGTCGATATACTTCATCAGAAAATAGATAAATATTGTTTTCTTGTGCAATATCGATGATTTGGTTTAGTTTTTGTCTCGAAATATGAGTACCAGTCGGATTATGAGGAAAATTAATGATAATAGCTCGTGTTCTAGGATTAATATCATCGAGTAAAACTTGAAGATCAAGCTCCCAATCATTTAGAGAGTCCAATTCCCATAGAGTTACTTTACATCCAATGGTCTGAGCGATTTCAAAAAGAGATTGATACGCAGGAAATTGTACGATGATATGATCTCCTGGATTTAATAAAACATTCATGAAAATAAAAATAGCTTCTTCTGCACCAGAGAAAGTTAGAATTTGGTCAGGTATAATAGTAGTATATAGCCCTGAGACTAATTCTAATAATTCAGGATCTCCTGCTGACTCAGTATAACCCAATCCTTGCTTTTTAAGAGCTGATAAAGATCCTTCTTCCATTTCTAAAAGATCATTGATTGTCAAAGGTTCACAATCTGAGGCGCATAAATTATAAGCTGTCTTAAACTCATATTTTGCAAAATAACGTTCAAGCTTAAATTCATTTAATTTCAAAAGAAAAACCTGCTATTTTAAATAAGTTTTTAAATTAATTAATAGTCACAATCCAGTTATAAGGATCAGAGATTAGCCCATATTGAATTCCAATTAATTTATCATATAAGGTTTGAGAAATAGGACCAATTTCAAAGTTATTAATAACATATTCTTCCGTTTTATAAGTTAACGCCCCTACAGGAGCAATAGATGCAGCAGTCCCACTTCCAAAGCACTCAGTTAATGTTTTGTTTTTAATACAATTAATAATTCGCTCAATAGAAAGTGCTTCCTCATTTACTTTATATCCTAGATCTTTTGCCATATAAATAATGCTTTCCCTAGTAACTCCCGCTAAAATAGTTCCTGACTGCAATGGAGCTGTATAAATCACGTCATCAATAATGAAAAAGATATTCATTGCCCCAACTTCTTCAACGTACTTTTTATGTATAGCATCTAACCAGAGAACTTGATCACATCCCTTTTTTGTAGCTTCTTCCCCAACTAATAAGCTAGCTCCATAATTTCCTCCAGTTTTAGCAAAACCTGTCCCTCCAGGTGCAGCTCGGATCCAGAAATCTGAAACATAGATTTTGACTGGTTTAAACCCTTCTGGGAAAAAAGAACCTGAAGGAGATAATATTATGTAAAAAAGAAACTTTTTTGAAGGTTGAACACCTAGTCGACCATCGATTCCTAACATTGTAGGGCGAATGTAGAGAGAAGAACCAATTGATGATGGAATCCAGTCTTTTTCTAATCGAAGTAGTTCTTTTAATCCTTCAAAATAAATATTATCATCAATTGAAGGCATAACCATTCGTGCAGCCGAAGCTTTAAATCTTTCAACGTTTTTATTAGGTCTAAAAAGATTTATTGACCCTGATCGTGAAAGATAAGCCTTTTGTCCTTCAAAAATACTTTGTCCGTATTGTAAACAAATTGCGGCAGGATCCAATACTAATGGTTCATATTTTTGGATAATAGGATCACTCCAACCCTCATGATAATGAGAAACTAACATTCGATCAGTAAATATTTGACCAAAACCGAGATTTTCCTCTGATTCATATTTTGGCTTTAATTCTTCCTTAGCAAGGGGAACTACTTTAATTTCCATGGTTATCAACCATTTAATATGACATCGATTGATGAAATTATAAGCATTCCTTACTTAGATAGAATCCCATTTTGCTTGGAGAATTATTCAAGTTTTGGTCTAGATTATTTGGAAATATTGTAACATTAATTAATATGAGAGAATATGGTCTTCAGCTGTCTCGAGAGCTGCTGCTGCTTTTTCTGCAAGATATACTCGAGTAATATTGTGATTTGTAAGCCAGTCAATTAATTTTAGAATGAAACATGAGAATTTTGAGGAGTAATTTACTCCTCAAATCCAAAACTAAACCCTGTAACTGTTTTTACTGGATCAAAATCATCTAAAATTGTTGCGAAAATCTCTTCACTAGATGGGGAAACAAAAGTACTAATAGGAAATTGTGTTCCGTAGTTTGCTTTTAAGCATTCTTTCGCCATTTCTACCAATAAAGGCCTATAAGCTCCTTCTGATCCTTTTCTATACGAATGAAATCGTAAAATAAGAGTATCCTTATTTTCTGGAGGCAGTTTATAAATAAGAGGAGCTGAAGCCATAACTAGATTGTCATCTTTATACACAAGAATACAATGTCCTGTAGCAAATACTCTATCCGTAAAATACGTTTTTACGTCTTCATCAGTGGGAAATTGGCCATCAAATCGGCCATCTTCGCGAATTAATTCAACCAGCTTATCAATATCGTCAAGAGTTGCAAGATGGGTGGTATAACCTTCGAATTTCGCTTCACTAAGTTTTTTTAACTCAATATCATATCGATAGCTTCTTGTTTTTTCCTTTAGCCCTTTTTTCTTAAAGAATTCTAGAATTTCTTTTCTTTCAGATGCTGCATTTGCTCTTATTGTCATGGATTCCTTTCGATTTTTTACATAAGTTACCATTTCATCGAAAAGACGATCTTGTACTCCTTTTGGGCAGTTTGTTAAAGCCCATGGAAAGCCGATGTGAGTTTCTTTAATAGCAGGATAGTCTCGTGCTTGCACATAAGCCAAAGGCTCTTTTTCTTCAGTTAATGCGATTCTACAAAAAACAGGTTTTTCCTGCTTATTTCGTTGAATGATTGACTCTGGGGTAATTGGAGGGGTAGGGTTATTTGTTTCATTATAAATTCGGGCTTGATATTCTTCTAATCCTTTTTCAGGTTCCCAATCAAAATATTGAATATTCATCATTTCTAACCTCAAAACATTTAAACTCAAATAAATGAGATTAGTCTCATATAGCTGAGACACTTTAAAAAAATATTTTTTGTGGCAACTCTTATATGAAAAAAAATTGGAGAGATTAAATTGAACTCTGAAAATAATTTTGTTGATGAGATTTCTTATTTACAGCCACTTGTCAAAGATATTACTGACCCTGAAGTTCTTAAGCTGTTTCAAGACCCTAATCTCAATAATATTCTGAATATCCTTCGAAAAACTAATAATCCTATGACTGTTGATGATTTAAAAAGAGAACTTGATGCTTCAGGTGTTGAAAAGTCTAAAAAAACTATTTATAGGCATTTAGGAATTTTGGAAAACTATAAATTAGTTGTATCAGCTGGAATGCGAAAATTTCCCTACAAAGGAAAGCGTAATACCCAAACCCTTTATATGAGAACTGCAAAAATCTTTTTTGTAAAAACAAAATCTGAAGAGGTGTGTGAAGAGACTGAAAAACAAAAGTATCTCTATTATACAGGAGTGGCTAAAGTATTGGAATCTCATCTGAACAAAATTGTGGATGTAGAATGTTTTAGAAACAATTTGAATGACCTATTCTCAGCAAAGGGGGAATTAGCTCAAAATTTAATTAGAAATGCTGATAAAAGTCTTGCCGATTTAGTGAGTCAGTTGAATTGGAAAAATATAGAGTCATTATTAGATACTCTGAGGCTCCTCCTTATATTATTGGATGAAGATTCATGGTATACTAAAATCTCACATTGTTTTAGTAGCGGAAATCAAAAATAAGGTCATATTTTCAGTTTATTTTAATTTTGTTTATTTTTTTATCTAATAAATGGTCAAATAGATCTGAAAAATATTCAAATTTTTCTCCTATTAATTTTTGAATAGATATAGGGTTTTTTTCAATAGTAGATAAGGTTTTAGAGATGTTTGATACTTCTAACATATTATTGGCTTGAAATGCGAGAAGAATAATTGGTCTATCTACAACTTGCCAACTAACCCAAAATTTTTCACCTAATTTTTTTCTTACCTCCTTTTCTATCAAGGTTTGAGATTCTAAAGTTAATTTTTTAAGCTCAAGGGCAAAAATTACCATTAATCCTTTCTTAAGAACACTTGGGTTCATTTGAATGGTAAATAAAGCAATAGAATCTGAATGGAGTTTTTCGATTCTTCGTCTGAGGGTTTTTACTGAAAGATTTGTTTTCCTAGAAAGATTACTCAAGGTTATTCTTGCATTATGCCGTAAAAGAGATAAAATATACCATTCAATATCATTAATTTCTTCTAAATTCCTTTTAGGAATCAGGGTTTTGATAGAAAGAGGTGGTAAAACTGGAAATACGATGATCTCTTCAGTATCTATTTGTTTTAACACTAAATCTTTCATTTGCGCTAATTCATTATTTGATAGATAGTTAATAATTAAAAACGCCGAATCTAATCCTATTCCTATGGCAGAAATGTTTTCATTCTGGCCAAGTTTTAAAAAAGTATCCGTATTAATTAAAGAGGGAAATTTTATCCAAATAATGGCAGTATTTAGATTTAATAATTTAGGATTTAGCTCTACAATATATTTCTTTATGATTTGTTGTTCTTCTAAAATTTTCACTCTATTTTTGATTGTATTAGATGTAACTCCATATTTTTGAGCAAGAAAAGTAAAAGATACCCGACAATTTGAGCTTAATTCAAATAAAATAGATTTATCGAGTAAATCCAATCTTTTTACACTCTTTTAAAATTGAAGGTTACTAGAATCTTAAAGTTTTCTTTCGATTTCTGGGAATTTTGTCCTAGCTTTATTCCTAAAAGTGAATTCTTAATTGCCTAAACCTTGATTAAACCCTAAAACTAAGTATTAATTAGTTTTAAAATATGAGGTGAAAAATGTGATCTTTATATGGAATTTAAATTCAATTATTGTAGGTTTTTTATTTGGACTTGTAATGGCAATAGGATTAGGTTATATTTCAGATGAATTAGTAACAGAAATGAGAGAAGAATCTCCAAATGATGAACTAATTAACTCTGTGTTATTTTATAGCCTTTTTAAATATCTTCTTCCCCTATTATTAGTAATAGGTTTTGCCTTACTAATTGGACCATTTTTTACGTGGTTTTATGAGCAAATCTTGCTTCAGGAATCGATTTTTGGTCTAAATCCAAAATTAGTGTATATTGGAGGTTTTCTTTTATTTTCTTTGTTATTAGATTTTGCTGTATTTTTAACAAGGACTCCCTATCCTTTAATGAAGCTGATTGCTAACTCTTGGATGTTTCTGATGTTTGGGTTGCTGATCCCAGTTTTAGTGAACTGAAGAATAGCATTCTAAGTATCAGATTCTTCCTTCTCTCCTTTTTTTCCAAATATTCGGATATGATATAGCTCAATTTTTACAGTTAGCCATGGAACAGATCGAAATAGCTATGTTTTCTGAAAGTTTTGATTATGGTGAAGATGTAAAAAAAGCATTACTTGCTGCTAGTGATTTCCGTTAACGTATCCATGTGTTAGAATAATAGAAAGAATATTATAATAACTCTTTCACAATAGTTGCTAGTTGTTCCATTTTTACCATAACATATTGCAAGGGGGCAATTTTTCGTGCAATCCCTGATAAAAGGAGTTCTTGAGTTGTTTTTAAATGTTGAAAAACAAAAATATAGTCATTAGTTTCAATAGTGGTTTTAAAAACATCTGTAACACTAAATTCAGACCCAATCCTTTCATTTGTTGTTAAACACAAATTAGCGGGGATAATTATTTGTTCTGCTAGTTCGCCTTCCTCAAAAACTGGAAGACCCTCTTCTGCTGTATAAATCGAGACTCCTCCTAGCTCTTTATTCTGTTTTAAAAATTCTCGAATAGCCTCGCTTACAGTTTGAGCTTTAGTTGACTTTATCATCAAAGTACGAATAATTTCTCCAATCGCAAGATAAATAGACTGATTAAATATAGAAGTTGCACGATAGGTGATTTTATTATCATAAGGAGAAACAAAATATTGTTCCATTGTTTCTATTACTTGTTTTTGAAGATTTTGTATAATCAAATCATTTTTATGAAAAAAAACATAGATTTCCGCTTCAGGGGAATATTGATTTAGTCTCTTAAGAGCATGATCAAAATAGAATTTACTAGTACTAATTTGATCCATATTAGAGACATCCACAACCCAGATTAACACGATTACATCAGAAAAGATAAATTCTGCTTGATCACCTACAAATACTGAAATAAAATTCTCTTGCCCTCCACAATCGAATATTTGAAACGCACTGTCTAAAACCCCTTTTGTCGAACGGGTATAGTTAATTGTCGCAGCGTAATCCATAACCTCTTCTGGGCTTTTACCTTCAAAAACAACTGATTTAATGCTTGATTTCCCAGAATGGCCTAAGCCTAGAAAGACTACCTTTTGAATTGTTTGAAGAGTTGCCATATTGATTTTTGAAATGATATTCTTTTAATTAAGCTTTTCTAATATATTAGTTAGCATTGCATTAAAAAGAATCTATAATTCATAACTCATAGAAATATGATAATACATCTCAATAGACAAATTACTTTCTCAATAAGCTATAAAATCAAGGGATTATCGTGAGCGAATGGGTTTCGGATTCAGAAATTACTCAAAGGTTAGGTTATAAGATTCTAATCGCTGGTCTTTCTGAAGCAGGTAAAACAGCGGTTAAACGTATTTTCTTTTTAAAAAAGAGAACTGAGCAAGTTAGTTCCCTATCTGCTACAATAAACTATGAAAGACTATCACTTAATGTGAAAGATACTCCAATTAACATCGTTGACCTTGGAGGACAGAAGATTTTTCTAAAGAGGTTTCTAAGCGGCTTTAGTCCGTTTGTTTTTTCTTCTGTAAAAACTTTTATTTATTTAATTGATGTTGCAAATAAAACAACCCGAAATAATTCGATTCAATATTTTGCAGCATGCTTAGAAAAACTGAATACTTTTTCACCTGAAGCGGAAGTCTTTGTTTTTCTTCATAAAAATGATTTACTTCGTGCTAGCCCAAATTATGAAAGTATTCATTCTCAATTAAAGGAACAATTTCAACTTGAATATAATCCTAAATCATTAAGATTTTTTAGAACGACGATTTATAAACCTGAAACAGTTATTGATGCATTTGGAAGAATCTTTGAACTCGTAATGCCTTCGCTTTCAGAGAGTGAATTTGTAGAAGGGCGTAAAATCGGTTTGATTGAGGAATATGCTGATAGTTCAATTATTTTAAAGAAACCAGAAGCAGCAATAACTTCAGATCAACCTGTTGGATCACATACAATTTCAATAATGCAAGCTGATAAATCTAAAGCTGGAGATCCTGCCATTTTACAACGCCTCCAATCCCTTTTGTCCACTGCTGTTACTAATAAACCTCAAGCTGAAGCTAAAGCTTTTGCGGAAAATTCCCTAAATAATAAAATGACACCAGAGCCAGTTCAAAATGAAAATTTTATTTCAGAAGCCAGTAAATCTTCTTCTACATACCAATCCTCCTTTCCTAAACAACCTGAGACTGTAACGGAAGAAATAAAAGTTGTTTCCTCTGAATCTCTTACCATTGAGAAAGAATTAGAAAATAAGCAAATTGTTCATCTTATTGATTATTATCGTATTGAAAAAGCACAAGCAATTGATTTAATGAATTCTGGGTATGTTGATCTCTTTGAAATGGCAGCTAGATCTGGGATCCCTGTTCCTCTAGTACTAAATGTCATATTAAAATACATCCCATTTGTTAAGAACCAAAAATTAAAACATATTAGTACTCTGAATAAATTTCGAATTACGGAACTTTTTAATGCATATCTTAAAAACTTAATCGCTGAAGATGAGATGGTTCAATGTTTAGTTATTGCTACAGAACGTCCGAATTTATCTATAGCACAAATTGCTGAGGGTTATTTAAAGGATTTAAGAGAAGAGCGAAAAGTAAAAGAAAAGCAGAAAGAGAAAGTTAAAGAAGAAATTGTCCTACCTCCAGCCAAAGAAAAGCCAATTGAAAAAGCTAGTATCGATATTCCTGTGATTTCAGAAAATATAGAGGGAATAATAACTTTGCCAGATACTCGTGACCTCGGATTTAGAATAGAGCTAGCTGGGGAGGAAGCTGTGAATGTTCAATTAAATTTCTATATCTTTACTGGTCAAAATAAATATGAGCTTATTGGTGGGTCAATTCTTTCACCAAATGTAACAATAAATGAGCTCATCTACTTTATGGCTTATGAATTGAGTATGTTAACTTTGGGAATCTTTGAAGGTGGAAAAGCTTCTCTCGATTTTGCAGCGAATATTATTCATAAGGCAATCCAGAGTCTAAAAGTCAAAAAATTAAAATCAACAAAAGATTTAGTTACGTCTCCGAAAGAAGGATCGATGGATATTAAAAAAATCCCGTTATCCGAATTCAAAGTTCCATTGGAAGTTCAGGTTCAAGGTAACTACCTTCTATTACCAGATAGTCAAGGTGTTGCATTTACTTTAGAACCAAAACCAAATGGTAATGCTAATTACATTTTATCGTTTCTACAGAGAGGACATCCCATTGGAAATGTTGAAATTGATGGAAGCCTATCTATTGAAGGAATTAGTCACTTAATTAAAGATAGAATGCAAATCCCTCTTGAAACTGATGGAGCTTTTGATTTTGCAAGCCGGTTGATTCATGCTTCTCTTCAGACATTTATTCAAGCTACCGCTAAACAGAAGAAAAGTTGGAAAGATCGTATCCCTAAATTCATACCAGAACAAGTTGATAAAAAAGAAAAGGAAGTTGATAAGACCTCTGAAAAATTAAAGCATTACCTAGCTCTTTTAGAGGATAATTGAATAAATCATTTTTCCTCACTTAATAAAAGCTCTGTAGTTCCATAAATTTCTTGATAAGACAGAATAATCTTTGAAAGATATTTTCGTAATTCAAAAATATTCTTTAAGATCTTTTCTTTTTCATTGGGTTCCTTATCCATGATGATATGTGTTTGATGTACTTCTTTTTGAATTTCAGGGACAAATTGATTAACGAGAGGGAAGAGTTCTTTATGAATCAGAAAATTAACAGTGATATTTTCTCTTCCTCCTCTAGCTTCAGGACGCTCAAGTGAAAAACCATAGGTTAAAACACTAATTCTAGTACCTAGGGCTAAAACAAAATCATAACCTGAAGGCACTTCGATTTCAAAATCTTCAGAGAATCCTGTAACGCTGAATGATCGATCAGACATTTCAACAAGCTTAGCAAAATTATCCTTTAGGATCTCAGGAATTACGATTATAGGGATTGGTCCATGACGTTGGTCGAAAAAGGATACAACTACTCCTATAGTATGAGTATCGAGAGCGTTCACAACATCAGAATCTATGATGTTTTTTAATTTTGCTATTACTAGTTCTTTATCTAGTCCTACTATTTCGGGTTTTCGAATAAATTTGACATAAACTATACTACCAATAATTACTAGAAATACAGCTGATCCTGCAACTAAAAGAACCCATTCAGGTAATCCTGGTACCCTATATATTAATCGCTCATTTTCTATTCGATCAGGATAATTTCTAATATCAAATGCGTTTTCATTAAGATTTCCAGACAAATCCAATGTAGAAACATAGTATAAGACATTAAAATTTGATCCATTAGCTGAAAAGGGTATGCTTACTGAATAAATCTGTACTAAACCTACAGTTCGTTGATATATCATTTCTACAACATTATAATCTTCTTGTGCTAAGAAAGCTCCTTCTCCTTCCTCTATTAGCTCAAAATAGTAGAAAAGAAGTATTTGTTCAGCGCCTGAACCATATTCCTCAATTTCAGCAAAGAAAGTCAAGTTTGTTGGATTTGTATCTTTATCTGGTTTGAAATAAACACCAAGTGATCCAGCTGATTTAGACACTCGTGGAGCAACTCCATCAATTAAAGTGAAATTAAAACTTTGTACAGTTGTTACTCCTATATTTGATCGTGCAGTAATGTAAACAGTCGCTATCGTGCCAAAATAGCTGTTATTTTCATTGCTTAATAAATCATATGAAAATCTCCAATGTCCTGTAGAATTAGGTGCCATAAACCCAGAATCAGATAATATTGCTCCATTTATAAATAAATTATACCTAACTAATTCAATAGAATGATTTAATGCATCAGTTATAAGTGATGAAATCAAATATTGTCCATCAGACTCTTGAAGAATCTCCGTGGTAATATTTTCAATGCTTGGACGGCTTTCAATATCAAAGCTAAAGGGAAAAATTGTTGTAGCATTTCTAAAACCATCTGATGCAATTACTTCTAAACTCCAAATATCTCCTGGAGTAGTATATTTACTTGAAATAATACGAAGATTATCAAATTGTGATAAATAATTTCCATTTACACTCCAATAGAGATATGAGGAATCATTATCGCCAATGTCTACATCAAATAAATTAATAATTATCGTGATGTTTTCGTCTTCCACAAAGAAACCGCTATATTCATTTCCATCAAGTGAAACGCCTAAAACTATAGGAGCTTTATTTACAATTAAAATCGTTTGAGAAGAGATATTTAACGACCAGATCTTGAGATCATCAGTAATTCTTAAGACTGCATACCAAATTTCTCCTTTTGTAGTTGCAGTACTAGGTAGGATTGTTAAATTATCATACATCGGAATATAAATTGAGTTTCTAAACCAATTAATGTCTGATTCATACCAGAGTATAAAATCTCCATCAACATCAGTAAAATTCACATTATCCAATAAATCTAAGACTAAATCAGTATCTGCATATGTTTCTGTCCTATTATGGGAATTACTTTCTATTATGACAGAAAATACTACTGGTGGACTATTAATTATTGATATTGGTGGAGAACTCTTCCCAATGCTAGACCATTCAAATCCATCATAAACAAGAACTTCTACACTCCAAATGTCTCCTTTTAGGGTATTTATAGGATTAATAGAAGTAAAATTTTCAAACATTGGTTGAATTATTCCTTTATTCCGCCAGATGATTTTTGCTTCCATAGAAACTTCAGGATCATTATCTAGATCAAAATAAGCCCAAGAAACATTCAATGGATCAATAGTATAAGCAATGGATGATGTTCCATTAGCTAATAGATTTACGTTATAAGCAGTTGGTTTTGCATTCCTAATCATAATTGTAGAACTTGTATTGACCACAATAGCCCAGTTAAGACCATCGTGAGGCTGGACCTCTACAGTTATATTATCTCCTCGAATGTAATAATCAGAATAAAGCCTGATAGTCACGTAATAAAGATTTATCCCTTGTTCTACTGAGATTACTGTTGAATTTTCTGTTCCTGAAATAAGGAAAGAATTCTTATACCAATAAATGAGTGTTTTAGAAATGTTTATTGTATCTAGGTCGTAATCATAAAATGAGAATTTAATATCAAGATTTTGATCTGATCTAACATTTGGATTTAAAACTTGGAACGAAGTAATATATGGTAAGCTATTAATGATTAAAATTGATGAAGAGTTTACCCATTTGCTGTAGCTTCCAAATCGGTCTCTAATACGAACACCAGCTTTCCATATTTGTCCTCTTGCTAAATAATTAACAGAAACGGTTGGAGTAGTTAAATCAGACATTAAAATTCCATTACGATACCAACGGTATTGTGCTCCTACAACATATCCTTCAAGATCGAAATCAAGATTATATAAAGAACTACTTTCCCCAAAATCAGCATCATATGCTGAATAATTTAGAGATAATTTTCCTGATGCGTAATAAATTGTACTATTATTAGGAGCGAGAATATTAGGCTGTCCTTGAACTTGAGGAATTGCATTTCCGATAATTAATCTTACTCTATAACTTTCCCAAACCAATCCAAGACTTTCTCCATCATGAGGAGTGATTTGGATTGTAATATAATCACCTGCCGAGAAATATACATGTGAGAGTGTCCAAACTCCATTAACAGTAATATTCCCCCCACCCTCAAATTCAATTGTCCAATTAATCTTAGTTTTTCCAGTATCAATAATATCATTATCAATATCCTTGAAGGAGTAAATAAATCCTACATCTTGAGAGGTGTTACGACCACCAATTAAAGTAACACTTTCTAAGTAAGATAATGAGTTTAAAACTGTTATTGAAGATGAAGTAAAGTTATTTGACCATGCTTCTCCATCATAAACTCTTACAATATATCTCCATACCTCTCCTTTCTTAGTAAATGCTACTGTTACTTCAGTATGGTTATTTAGTTCTGAAATTTCTTTTGTTCCATTCAACCATACAATTGAATAGGTAGTAACACTATCTTCATCAATATCATCAACTTGAAAATTAGCTAATAAAATATTTGATGTATACACGTTAGAAGCTGGAAATATTGTCGCTGTTATTACTGTAGGAGCTGTATTTAAAATTTTAATTATTTCACTTGTACTCCAGTTTCCATAATCATTATAAATATCCTGTGGACGAACTGAAACAGTCCAATTATCACTTTTTATTAGAGACGTAGAAATCTGCTGCATTCCATCAAATTGAGGCTGGTGAACTCCATTTCTAAACCATTTAAATGTTGTACTGGCTTCAGGATCTCCATTTAAATCATAATAGGTATAATTCGCATACAGATAACCCCCAGCGACTGGATTACTTGATGTAAGGTTTACAAATAAAGCTTCAGGAGGAGTATTGGGAGATACGCCAATACTTATTGTGGCAGAAGAAAACCAAGAACTTATGGTAGTGCCATCACTTACTCGCATTTCCACACGCCATAAATCAGTTGTTTTAGTAATTGTATTCGATATAATAAAGGTATTATTAACATAATTTTCAAATTGACTACTTGAAAAATTATATCGCCACCATCGTATTTCCAACGATGAAATATTGACACTGTCAAGATCGATGTCAGTATAAATATAACTTCCATTTAGATCTGTAACATTATCTACAGTTCCTGGAGTTGAAAAGCCATTAATTTTAACAATAAGACTTGGAGGACTATTTTGAATAGTAATAATCTGTGATTTGACTTGATTACCTAATCCAATTCCATCTGATGGGGTAACATTGAAGTAAACTTGATAACCTTTGCTAGTTACACTAAAAGGTAAGGTTTTTAGATTATTATATGCTGTTAACAAAAAATATCCAGATCCATTTCCATTATCAAGGTACCATCTAATTTGGCTTCCCTGTTCAGTATCTCCAGTATCTGCGTCTAACCAGACATAAGCAGCAACTAAATTAGAGGAGGTAATAGGGGCACTTGGAGTTAAAGAAATCCCTGTTACAATTGGGATTGAGTTTTGAATAGTTATATTTCCTGTTATACCCCAATTACCAAAATCTTTGCCGTCTTTTGGGTGTACCTGAACCTGCCAAATTGCTCCACGGATTAATGAAGCTGCAGTAATATTTTTGCGATCATTGAAAGCTGATTGCAGGATCCAATGTGAACCATTCCATTTTTCCCATCGAATTTCCGTCCCAAATTCTAGATCATTCTCGGTATCAGCATAATCATATAAAACAAATAGAGTATCGTTACTTGTTACAGGTAAATCTAAAGTTAAAGGATTTCTAGAAAGTTGAAGATTCGAGATACTTGGCGGGTTATTTGCTACATATCCTGGATGAGTAGCTGAAGTGAATGTGTTTCCATTTGTGTCATTTACTGTCACAACAAAGTTAATTGTTCCTTCTATCATAAAAATAGTATCATTTACATATCCATAAGTTGTATTTCTCATAACAGCCCATAGATCAGTCAGATCTCCCATATTTTCATGGTAGGTAACATTTAGAATAACTGTATCGATGATTCCCCAACTATCTGATACATTAGCTCTAAATTCTTTGGTATCAGTAAGATAAATCCAGTCAACTACTGTTGGGCTAATCGTATCGTAATTAAAAGTAACTGATTTAGTATTAGATGGTTTAGTGAGATAATTTCCTTTATTATCAGTTGAATTACTAATAGCATATTCAATATAATCATTATATGCAACTGTAGCTTGGTAAATCCAGATTCCTGTTCCATTTTTTGTCATAGAATATTCTGTTTCGTTGATTTGTATTTTAACACCAGAGGTAGTTGAATCCCAATCTGTTACGTTTGCCCAAAATATTGGAGTGCCCTGACCGAAATCGTCAACTCCAAAATCATTAATAAGGGGTGCTTCATGGTCATATTCATTTCCGATATGTAAAACTGAACCAGGATTTACTTGGGTAATGTAATCCATCTTGATCCAAGCGTTTTCATATGGAATAGATCCAATTCGTAATTCATCAATTCGTCCATCAAACCAGTCTGAAGTTCCCCATGCACCAAGAGCATAATCATCATTTCTTTCAGAAATTACTAAAAACCTAATAGAACCTGCTTGAACCCCATTGACATAAACACGTAATTCATTAGTGTTATTATCATAGATATATGTGATATAATACCAAGTATAAGTACTTAAAGCACTACCAAATGTATATGAACCTGAAGAATCATCTATTGTCGGAATAAAATCTGTAATTGCTAATTGAAGCCAGTTAGGGTAAGACGCAGTTCGATCAATGTTCAAAATGGTTCTCCAGCCATTACCATTTTCAAAATTAATCCATGCTGAAATACTAAAGCTATTAAATTGCATATTCTGGGTTGAATATAGCTGATCGTTGATGCCATCAAAATCTATTGCATTGCCAATTTTACCAGAAACAAGGTCACCGGAACTCATACTACCAGATGAGGTCAAATTGAATCCTTTTAATGAATCATCAACTATTTGTCCTACTGGTGATTCTTCAAGATGATAAACTGCTTTAAAAGAATTCCATGTATCATATTTCTGTTCTTGACTTTCAATAGTACTATTGCCATAATACATCGAGAGAACAGTACTGCTGCTAAGTGAAAGTGTTTTCATTTTTACCCAAGTTTGAAGATGAGCATGTGTAGAGTTAAAGTCTTGATCTAGGATTGAAATTTCATGGGTTAATTTAGTTCCTGTACTATCGTAAAAGGCAATATCTTTTCCATTCGATTGTATATCAGTTTTTAAATCACTATCTTTAATATCAACCAATAAAGGATAATCAAACAACTGTCCATTATTACTATATTTGATTTCTACATAAACTTGTGTGATTCTTAGCTGAATAGTCGAAGTATAGGTTATCCTCCCTCTTACTCCTAGCTGAAGATTTGCAAGGTCGTCCCATGTCCAGCTAGATAATGTTAATGGGTTTGTTGTCCATGTATCAGTAAATGTAGAATAGCTAGATGATGGCCAACGTGAACTTCCATAGTAATTATTATTGTTTAATCGGATGAAACTTCGTGTTTCCCCTGATATTATAGACCCTGTTCGTCTTGTACGAGTTTTTACACTTAAACTTATTATATCTCCTTCTAAATCACTTATTCCCTTAATGAAAAAAGAAGTGTAGCGGTAAGAATCATTAACAGTAGTGTAAATATAGGATGAATCATCATCAGCTACTTGTTCGTCATATGTTTGATAATCCTGTGTTCCACCAGTCTTCGAAAAGTGATTCCAAGTTTCAGTATAACCAGGTGCACGAGGATATTGAAAAATCATTTCTTCATTTGATCCAAAATAAGAATTATCAAGAATAATATCCTTTTTCCTCCCGAATGAGCTATCGATCCACCAATTTTCGTTTTCTTGTTCATTGCTTATACTATAAAATTCAACTGGTGATTTTATATTGTTATATTCTGTTGCTACTCGATCAGATGATAACTCCTCTTGGATAAAGCGAATTTCATCTATCTTTCCATCAAAATAATTAGAAAGATTATGATGTGCTCCAATTGTAAAAGATGCAAGATTATTTGATGAATAGAAATCATCATTACCTGAATAACTTGGAGCTCCAATTCCCCATAGTTCACGGATTGCTGTGTCATCATTTCCATTAATATAAATATTCCAAGACGAGGTGTCAGAATTAACTCCTGTATCAAAAGTTATATAAAAGCTGTACCACCCAGAAGGTGCAGTATTAAAATTTGTTGAGGAAGCCATATGAATTCCATCATCATCATCATCTCCTTGATAAAAATGAAGTAATCCATCTGTTTCATCAATGTAAATCAAGTAGCCAGTATAATCTGGGCTTTGTGGATAAAATTTATCGATTATTACATCTGATGTTGTTGCAGTATCTCGATAAAACCATCCAGATAAAGTAAAAAATTGGTCTCCTTGTAATTCAAGAATATCAAGATCACCCATTTCAATATAATCATTAGTCCCATCTAAATTCTGTGCTAATCCACTCATTCCTGTGATATCATCGTTGCCATGCTGGTTACCATGATTACTATTTGTAGATGAATCTATATGCACATTTACAGCTGATCCTTCATCAATTACTGATTCACCTAAATGCCATACTCCTAAATAATCTGACCAAACAATATCAGGTCTATGATATCCATAATTTGCTTGGTTTCCATAGAACATCTTGATATGAGTATTTTTATCCACAAAAAGTGTATCAACTTGTACCCATACACGTAGTCTTGCGTGAGTAGAATTGTAGGTCGGATTCCATTCCTCTACTTCATAATAAAGATTATTTTTTGTATCGATGTTTGTAAATACCAAATTTTCACCATTATTTGGTAATTTCCCAGTAACTCGTAAATCTGGATCATAAATATCAAATAAGATATTAATTAGATTATGGTCAGCTGTTCCTATAACTTTAGAATGATCTATTGTAAGTTGTTTTGAATATCTAAAGAGATCATATGTGCTAGGTCTTTCAAGATTTCCTACTGAATAAAATTTATAGGGATTAAACTGATTCAAATACTCTACAGTTATCCAAGAAGAGGGCAAGGCTGATT
>NZ_CDLCQJ010000070.1:0-15650 GCF_975850365.1 Candidatus Hodarchaeum mangrovi
TAAATCAATCCAAAGCTCTCTTAAAATTTGCAAGCCCAATAATACCTCTGGGCCAGTTTTGGGAACAATGGGGAATTGAACTGCAACCGTTCTTCAGTTATTGGTCTACTGAAACACTAACTCTTGTCGATATCATGTACATCCATCAGGTAACTATTTCTTACCATGGCCCCCGATTCGTACGTTACACACAACCTTTAATAGTAGAGAGATTTCCTCCATTCGCTTATGAATATCCATTTCTTAAATTAATTTATTATCAATCTGATGAACTGATAACTTCAGAAACTACCTTAACTCAATTAACTGAAGAACCATCAACATCACAAACTACCACAACCCAATCTACCGAAGACTTATCAACATCGAAAATTACCTCAATAAAATCAGCAATAAACCCAACAACGACCCTAAGTACCTTAACCCAAATCCCTCTTATTACATTTGGGTTTTCTTGGATTGTTTCAATCATTTTGCTATCAGTGCTAACTTTACATCGCTTGAAAAAGAAAAAGAAATTTTAAATCATAAAAATAAAACAGATTTAAACAGTGTTAAGGAATCTAGAATTCTTATTGTTCAATTTTTTTTCATTTTCAATACTAGCAACATAAGAATGGCTCCACTTAGTTGAAAAACATAAAAACTTATCTCAAAGATCATCTTTTCTTCGGTTTATGTAACTATGTATGCATAATGCAGAATGATATTTCCATAAATGTAGCTATTACATGATAAAATTCTTATGGATCCACCCTCTTTAAAGAACCAAATTCTGATATTGGATATTAACGAAAATGACTCAAGCTGATTGGGATCACTACGCACATATCAGTTATTCACCAATTATTCGAGCTCATTACTTTTTCACAGTTTGGCGGAATTATAGGATTTTATTATCAGGATTGGACATACCAAAAGGTCAATTACTAGAACTTGGTTCATCAACAGGTCAAATTTCTCTTCGTCTTGCTAAAAATTTTCAATTAATCCCCACATTAGTTGATCACTCTAAACAGGCTCTTTCTATGGCGGTATTTACCTATTCTCAGGCAAAAATTAATGTAATAACGCATTTAGAAAGCGTCTTAAGAATAAATCTCTATAAAAAGTTCGATTTTGTTCATTCCCATGGTCTTCTTGAGCATTTTACAGAAAAAGAACAATTTGTTGTGTTTGAAAATCATGTAAAACATGTTAAAGTAGGAGGTTGGCTAATATGCTGGGTACCAACTCCTGATTTGTTTTACAAAATCAATAAAATATATCTTGTTGGCACGGGGCAATGGATCTTTGGCTATGAAAAACCTTTAAGCCTTAAGGAGTTTCTAAGCCTTTTTTATAAGTTTAAATTAAAGATTGTAAAAACACGACATGTTCCTGGATGGCTTGGAGTAGCAGCGAAAAAAATCATTTTTGATTAATCATATGGTTGAATTAAAGTGCTAATAATTCCTTATAAAGAAGACTTTATTCGAGCTTTTAATTCGCTTCTTAATTTCCGATATTCAATTATTGGTCTATCTCCATGAATTAATTTCTGTTCAACCATTGAATATGAGGATTTTTTCGGATTCTGAGTAAGTACTACTCTTTTATCCTGTCTAAGTATGATTCGATTACCTAGAGCTCCTAATTTTCCAAAAAAGGATCGGAAAAATGAAAGTCCTCCCTTTTGATAAAATCTAACATACATAAGTGTATTCATATCATCTATAGGACTAAATGCAACAAAAATTCTTATATTATCACTGATTCTATTCATCCAAATGTTTGGAAACCTGAAATAAAGCATCGCATTATTGATTCTTGGAATTTCCTTTTGAATGGAGTTTTGCCCTACATCTTGTTCATTACGAACCCAAACTTGGAGTTCATTTACCCCATTTTCATCTAGTAGCTCAACTCCTGGTCCAAGAACAACTGTACGATTTCCTCTCCCAATTGTAGTTTTGTGGACAAAAGGTAAGTGAACGACATCAAGTTGGTTTTCAATTGCCAAAGAATAATGAACTGCCCAATGATCAGTTATTGTATTATATTTAAAGCTTTTTTCAGTTAATTCCTTAAACATTGGAATCGTTGGAAGATTCTTTGGATCAATTTCAGGTTCACCCCACCAAAGAAATACTAATCCACCGATTTCTTTTATAGTAAAGGTGTCTTGTTTAAAATATTCTGGTACTTTCGAATTTCTTCCTATAGCTGGAATTATCTTTACTTTCCCAGTATAATCATACTCGAATCCATGAAAAGGACACTGTAAATGATGATGAATCACATCTCCTTTACTCAAGGCTGCTCCTCGATGAATGCATTGATCTTTAATGCAATAAAGGCTATTATCACTCGTTCTCCAAAATGCTAATTTCATTCCCATTCGGGTTACTCCTAGAACCTCTCCTCTCTTTATCTCACGAGATTCTATAACTGCGTACCACTGGTTAGGTATCATAATAATTACTCCTGTTTAAAGAAGCTTTTCAAGATTTGCGAATGGTAGCAAAGTAGCTTGATCCTTAATTATTGGTAGTACTTTTTCCTGTTGCTCTTGAAAAAATGTGTAAAAATTTATTCCAAATTCACTCATTGGCATTTGGTCATGTAGCTCATCTCGAAGGCTTTCCAAGCATAATGGTTCCTTTATGAATAAACTTGATAAAGGTAGAGCCTTATTTTCAAGATTTTGTTCTATTAAAATCTGTCTCCAATTTTTATCTCTTAGAAAATGATGATCCAGATAAAATTGATTATTTAAGATTCTTTTAATTCTATTAAATGCCATTCTTGTGTCCTCTTCAGTTTGTTTTGGATGATAAGTTGAGGGACCATCCAGAATTAAATGGTTTGATTTATATTTCAAGATAAAGTTAAGGGCTGCCTCACTTTCTAAACCATGGACATCGGATGTAAATAAGACACTATCCTGCGAATCTTCAATGAAAACAGAAATAACCCATCCAGAATGAGACCCTTCTTTCCCATGGGGTAAGGGAAGAGAACATATTATTCGTGTCTTACCATATATGAATTGATTATTATCTGCTGAATGGATTGTAATCTTTTTTTTCCATAACCAGTATGCTCTTTTCTTCTGATTATAATTAATATTCTTCTTAGGATCTTTGGCTAATATAATTTTGTCTGTATTTCCATAGATTTTATTTTGCATTTCTTGATTTGTAAATTCATATGGCCTATTAACCCCTAATGTAAAATGATCTCCGTGATAATGTGTTTGTATGATTATCGAGGTATTTTTTACTGCTTTCAGGATCAATTGGCGTGATAAATAGGCTGCAGCGATTTCCTTTAAGTGTGGTTTCAAGCTATATCTTAACGGCCCTAGGGAAACTGAAGGATCTATTAAAATTTTCTGATCTTCTGTTTTTATAAAAACGCACATTCCTCGTGAACCAAGAGACTCAGCTGCAAGTGGAATAATCTCCATTGTTACTGTACCACTCAAGGATATTTATTGAGAATTAATACTAAGATAATTTCTCTATTTAGTTTGATTTTATCTTTTATTCGATTATAACCTTGTTTTAATCCAATTTTGGATTCCAGTAATTCTTTCATAACTCCTCTGTGAAATAAGTAATGATAATCCAAATGTGATCAGAACATTTGTAACTAAGAAAAATGTGAATTCTTCAATAGGTAGGATGCCACCCAAGAGAATATTTATCGTTTGAAATGGTGAGATTTCCCAAATTCCATCTTGAATAGCAATTGCATCGGTAATAGCAAAATAAATTGTACCTAGTCCTATAGTTAATGAAACTGGAATTTTCATTTCCCACAATATATCTGCTCCAAAGAGAAGTTGAACAGAGATGGGAGGTAAAGCCCATAGTAGTATCAAATTTAAATAATTTAAACTCTCAATTTGCGAAAAAAAAGTGACTAAAGAGATTACCCAGATTGAGAGAACTGGAAGAATCACCAATAGATTTTTTAGACCCATTTTCATTACTGACTCCTTACTCTTTGAGATTTTTCCAGAAAATTGCCTATAAATCAGGATGAATGTCAAACCTATTAAAAAGGTCTGTAAAATAAAAAACATGTACTCTTCAAATGGAACATATCCGATGATTATACCTAAGATTTTATCAGGATCATAACTCCATACTTCAGAAGCAACCAGATAATTATCCCAAGGTGTAGTATAAATTACAGCAATCAAAGCTAGGAGGAATATTAAAAATCCTATTCTTTGAAAAGTTGGAAAATAACTCTGATTATTTGATTGTTTTAATCGCACGATGCCTATGAATAATATAAAGCCAACGATTAGAGGTATAATAACAAATAAAATTAAGAAAAAGGGATAATTCAACATACTTCGCACCTCAGGTAAAAGTAATTCTGTTAGGGATTATCATTCTTATTATAATTGTTATGAGTTTTTAATATTAAATCAGTAGTAACTTTAGCACTAGAAACTACTCCTGGTAAACCTGCTCCTGGATGAGTTCCTGCACCTACAAGATACAATCCTTTAATATCTTCAGATTTGTTATGGGGTCTAAACCATGCTGACTGAGTAAAAACCGGTTCTAAGGAAAATCCAGTACCTTTATAGCTACTATAATCTTTCTTAAAATCCAAAGGAGTTAGAATTCGATCAGTAACAATATTATCAAGTAATCCTGGCAAGTAATTTTTATCTAAGAATTTAAGTATCTTTTCTTTAAATGGGGTAGCAATTCTGGTCCAATCGTCTTTAGAATCCAAATTTGGAACAGGAATAAGAATATAAAAGGCTTCATGACCTTCAGGAGCTAAACTTGGGTCTGTTCGTGTTGGAACATGTAAATAAGAACTGAAATCCTCACTTAAAACTTTTTTATTAAAGATATCTTCCAATAGTTCCTTGTACCGTGGACCTAAAATGATTGTATGATGTTTCATATCTGGATATTGCTTTTTTGTCCCAAAATAGATAACAACAAGACTCATAGAATATTTTGCTTTAGAATATCGTTTATCTTTGTTCTTTTTTCTCCAATTTTTATCGATTAATTGAGTATAGGTAAATGCAGGATCAACATTTGAAACTATAAGATCTGCAGAAATTGTTTCCCCAGATGTCGTCTTTACACCTCTTACCTCTCTATTTTCAATTAAAATTTCCTTCACTTCGCTATTAACAACTATTTTTCCCCCTAATTCATGAAATAACCTTGCTAATGCGTGAACCAGTGATGTTGTTCCCCCTTTAGCAAACCAAATACCAAATTCTTTTTCTAAATATTGAATAAGACTATAAATAGACGGAACGGAAAACGGATTTCCCCCGATTAATAATGGATGGAAGCTAAAAACCATTCTAAGCTTATCATTCTTAATATATTTCGAGACAAATTCATAATTAGATCTGTATGATTGCAATCGAATAAGGGCTGGAGCAACTTTTAACATTGACCAGAAGGAAATAAAGGGTTGAAATGATAGCTCTTCAAAACCTTTCTCATAAATTGGTTTAACAGTCCTAATCATCTTCTTATAGCCCTCAACATCCTCGGGACTAAGAACTTCGATTTGAGGAATATTTTTATCTGGATGTGAATAATCAAAATATGTCTTATCATTAAAATAAACCCGATAGTAGGGTTCTACTGGAAAGAATTTTACGTAATCATCAATATTTTTTCCAGCTAATTCGAAAAGATCCTTAAATATTTGAGGGGCAGTTATTACTGTTGGACCTGCATCAAATACAAATCCATCTTGTTTGAACACCCTTGCTCTTCCACCTATCTGATCTAGTTTTTCTAGTATTGTTACATTATATCCTTCGTGCTGTAATCGGATTGCAGCTGCTAGCCCACCGAATCCAGAGCCTATAATTACGATTCTTTTTTTTGTATTCAATTTTTTCATTAAAATTTCCGCCTTCACAGTAAATATGTCATTAAAATCATTTATTAATTATGAACGAGAATTTTAAGTTTCAACAAAATATTTATATTCATGAACTAAATTATACTACATGAACTTAAAAATTTTATCTAGTGTTCTCAAAAGTCAAAAGAGAGTTTACAGAAAATGTATGCTAATGAAAAGCTGGAAAATATACAGTTACTCCCTGAAAGAATTAATGCTAAGTATAACGTGATTAGTTCATTAGATGAATCCTATAAATTTTGTCTTGATTGGATGTCAGTTCATAGCAAATCATTTTTCTTTGCATCAAGGTTTCTCCCAGATGATCAACGTAAAAGTGTTGCTGCTTTGTATGCTTTTTGTCGCTTAACTGACGATATTGTAGACGAAGCTTCTGAAGAGACATCAATCGAAGAAATTAATGCAAGCTTAGATCATTTAAAGCAAATAGTGATCAACCTTTCAAATGGATATACCTCAACAAATCCAATCCTTCATGCATTTGGAGACACAATTAAAAAACACCGTATTCCTGTCGAATATATGCATGAACTAATTGAAGGCGTCCGAATGGATCTAAATAAATCTGAATATTATTCTGAGGATGAACTAGACCTTTATATGTATCGTGTTGCATCTACTGTAGGATTAATGATGACAACAATCTTCATTAGCAATCCTGAACCCCAAGTTCTTGCTAGAGCTGCTGATTTAGGAAAAGCTATGCAATTGACCAATATTCTACGAGATATAAAAGAAGATTACAATAAAGGGCGTATTTATTTACCTGAAGAAACACGAAACCTCTATGGGGTTACCAAAGCAGATTTAGAAGACAGAGAGATTTCGAAGAACTTAATTGCACTAATCAAATTTGAAACAAAAAAAGCACGATCATATTACAATCGTGCGGATTTAGGAATTAAAAAATTACCCCCCAGCGCTGCTTACACTGTCAAAGTTGCATCACGTGTCTATGGTGAAATATTAAATGAAATTAAACGTCGCAATTATCAGATATTGAAACAAAGAGCCGTCGTTTCAAAGCTTAGAAAAGTTATAATTGCTTTAAAAGTTCGATTGTCCTTCATTGGAAAATTATGATCATCTTCCCTGATTCTTTGTATAGAATAAAGATGAATTAAGTTATATAGAAAAAAAATGATAAAAAATTGCTTTTACACACAATAAAAAAATTATTTATGACGTAATAAGGGATTTAAACTGACAGAAAGTAAAGTAGTAGCTTTTACAGGAATAGATTAGCAATAATTTTTTGAACAGAGAAGATTTTTATGCTTAAACTTGACGAAAAAATTATTCTGTCTTTAAGAAAGAATCGAAAAATTATTGTACATTATGATGAGTTAAAAAATGAGTTCAAGGTAGACAATTCTAAAATCAAAGGAATTATTTCCCGATTAATGGAAAAAGGCTTCATTACTGAAGAGGAAACCGAATCATCACACCCAGTTTTTAAAGTAGTCAGTTCCCAAGACTTTATTTTAAATTATTTAAGGAAGAATCGTAATCGTGAAATTCCAGTCTCGGAAATAGTTAAAAATAGCTTTCTTAAACGGAATACTATTTCTAATGCAATTCATGAACTTCAATTAAAAAATCTTATTGAAATTTGTCGACGACCCCTTAAGAGAGGTAGATATACCGTTATTTGGTTAACGGGAGACATAATTACCGAAAAGTATCGTCATAAAGATGAATTAGTAGAAGAAGAATTTATTGAGGAGAAATTTCAGAAAAGATTATCTAAAGAACCAGTAATTATAGATAGGAATCTAAATGAAGATATTTCTTATTTAAGTTCAAATTCATATGATCATGTTGAATTTTTTAAGAATTTATTACCATTAACACATGATATTTTCACTTTTGTAACTGGTTACCTTAGTCCTTTAATGACCCAAGTTGGTAATCTCTGGGAAAGTGCTGAATTGTCAACTGTAGACGAACATATTATTTCTGCTAGGATGGAGAAAATAATGATTGAATTAATTAATCAACGGAATAACATCAAAGGGGAAGTAATCATTTTAGTCTCAGTTGAAGGAGAATTTCATACATTAAGTTTACTCGCTTTAGAATTACTATTTACAGATTACTCATACTATGTGATTAATCTTGCTAAACCCCTCCCTATTAAGGCTTTAATTCGTTACCTTCAGGAAAAAGGAACTCCAAAATGGATTTTTCTTTCTATTACTCAATCTATATATCGGGGTACATTGAAGCGTGACATTATTTTACTTCGAAAAGAGTTTGGAGACGCTGTTGGAATAGTGATTGGAGGAAAGGGTTTATTAGAAGAGGATCGAAATAAATTTCCAGGAGCAAATAATGTAATTATTACCCCTGAAGATCTTTTTCAATTTTTCACTAGTTCTTTCAAAAGAAGGAAAAATGACAATGATTCCTGCTATTGATTTTTTGAGATAAAAAATAACTTCATCCAACAATATTTGGGTAAATAGACGGTTCTTGCTCTGGATTAAAGTTTAAAATTTCCTGAGTTGAGAGAATACGTGCGATACGTCCTGTTTTACCATGGATTGAGAAAGGTAGACGCAGTAATCTCCGTGTATCAATTGTTACTTTGTGATCAATTCGTGGAACCCAACGACGAAGTATTTCATCATATTTATTGCTTCTCGCAAGATTTATGTTGAATTCTCTGAAAACTATTTCATCAATTTTCCCATCTTGATGTTTAATAAGACTAATAATGTTTGATGCTCTGGAAGTAGTTAAACCTACATTTAATAAATCCTTCCGTTTAACATCTGTGAGAAAAGCCCGAAAAACGTTATACTCGACACGTTTTCGAAAATCTTCGGGAAGTTCTTTACGATCCTCTACCCGTGCTGTTTCTTCTTCACCATGAATTACGGTGAGATAATCGATAATCGACATCCGTTGTTCTTGGGTTAAATTAAAACCACAGGAATCAGTTACCCACCCGTGAATACCACGTCGACCTGAAAAAACCCAAACAATGTCTTCCATACCGAAATCTAGCCGAAGTGTTTCATCGATGATGTTAATAGCAAGAGTAATTAATTGCCAACATCGATTGCAAAGCTGATCTGCTCCCTGACATGTACAGATATAATTTCTTACAGCATCATATTCATTAAGATCAATGTCAAATACTAATTCATGACCTAACCAACCTAGCGTATGAATTGGAGATTGGCGTGTTGGAGGATTGTCATAAACAGCTCCGACATATGCATGAAGTGGTGTACGATCAACAAGAAAATCATGCAGTGCTGAGGGATCTTCAAAGGAAATATTTCGGAAGAATTTGTTGTCTGAAGAAGCAAATCCAAATTCACGTGTACGAAAAGTTTTGAAATCAATAACTCTTTCTAACCCTTTTATGTCAAAAAAAGAAGCATAATAATCACGAATAGCCATTTCTCTTGAACTTTGACTCATTGGGTCTCCCTCTTTGTTTCTTCCTTGGGTTCTTGGTTTTCTACATTATAAATTCCAATTATTTTACTAGAAATCCGTACCCATTGTAAGGGATGAACAATTTTTCTATAGGGGGTTCGATTATAAATATATGAAAAATATTTAGTACATGAGGAAGTAGGATCTTTTGAACTCTGTTCAACTAATTGATCAATTAAATTAGAAGAAATCTCTACTGAATGAGCTTTTGTTAAATGATTTTCAGCCAAAAATTCATGTAAAGATTCTGGATCAAGATGAATGAAAGGACAGAAATAGCTTGTGGCAATTGTCGAACATTTAGGAACATTATAATCCTTTTTTCCTCCCTCTAAGCCATAAAGATGACGGATTTGATAACCTGATGTACGAAGAAATTCACTGTAACTTATGTTCACATTGTCAATAGACTTTTCAAACCAGTAGTTCAATTGCTCTTCTACAGACATCCCTACTCGTTTTAAAAAAAACCCAAGTTGAAGTCTCTTGGTATGAGTCAGTCTTCTAGTGGATTCTAGTTCAGTTGAAAGATAAATCATACAAGGAGGAAAAATTTCAGGGTGGTTATGAAGCAAAGAACCTACTAAATCCTCGGATGAAAATCGAGAACGAATTTGGGTATGTTTTGCTAATTGTTGCTCCAGTTCTTGGACAGCTTCGTCAATATCCTCCCTTACACCGAGTAAATTCTGACTACTTTCAATTTCCATCTGAAGGGATTTTTCAAACGCCTTTTTAAGGCTCCCCCGGAATGAATTTTCGTTTGATACAACCCATCCTTTTCTCAAATACCCTTTTCGGTTGGAAATCATCCATGGTACTTGTGAAAAGTGAACACAAATTAAAAAGTCCCGTGATGCCCCTCTCCGTAATCCTGAAATATAATCATTGTATAATTTTGCCAGTATCACATTCTTAGATTCATCTCTTGAATTCTTAAATTCTTCATATTCCATGACATTTTGTTCCCCAAATACCCTTTTAAATATCGCTCGTTTTTGGTCAGGAGTGGTTCGATCAAAATAAAGTCTTTCGAACAAATCTCCTTCAGATTCAATTAACCAGGCTTCCAAGCTCCTATTTGTTGCTGCTACAAGGCGAAGAAGGTAAGCTCCTAAACGGTACTGTTCATAAATTTCATTTAATGAATCCTCATAAGTTGGAAAATTATCTCGTATTACTTGAGATGGATTTGACGGTAAATTTTCTAGTAATTTGACACGATGCAAAGCAAGTTGTTTCCATTCCCGAATTTCAATATTAAGATTAGGAGGGGATTGAAGAATGAACCAATTTGGGAGTGACACAGCAAATACCTACAAAATTTTTTAAATTTCCTTTATAAACCTATTCTATTGGCATTTCTTTTCAAGTGGGGGAGAATAAGGCTTTTATATTACTCAATATTTCTGATAACTTTTCTCTTTTTTGATCATTAAATAATTTAATAGGACAAAAAATATATTTGTATAAAATAAGGAAATCTAATTACTTAAAAAAATTTTATCTGTATTATTAATTTAATTAGTTAGAGAAGTAATAATTCTTCATCAGGGTAAGAGAGTTCTGAGGGGGAAAATTGATGGTTTTCATTTAACCCCTGATAATCTATGAGAGAACGAAATAAATAAAGCTCTTTTTTAGTTGTTCTTTGCTCCATACGTGGTGCCCATATTTTTAATCCTGCTTGTAGTCCCCAATAGAAATATGGTAATGCAGCCTGAATAAGAATTTTTGGTAACATAGGTGTATCAAAAAATAATCGGTCATAAACTGGATCTTTTATGTTAAGCTGTTTTTGGATATTTAAATGACGATAAATATCAAAACGAATATTATGCTCTAAATGCTGGAGTAAATAAGTAAACCAATCTGACCAAATTTTATAATGTGACCCAGTTCCGAATGTCTTGAGATTAATTCTTGAAGGAGATTTCTTCACCTTTCTGAGAAACTCCAGAATTTCCTCTTCATTAAATCCGTTTACATAAGTATAACAACGACCAACCATCTTAGGTTGGTGATTATCCCCTCCCGCAATACCAGGTAGGTCAAGTTCTCTGGCAATAATCTGAGCAAGGTAATTGTGACGTTTTGGTTGTAAACCATTTACAACCTCAATCATCCCAAATCGTTTTAAGACAGAAAACTTAATTTTATAGGTTTTTCGATCATATCCTCCAGCTGGTGCACTTTGGGAAAGATCAAAAGGATGAGCTAAAACATAGACTGCATTGTTGTCATCTAGGTACTCTAAAAATTCAGGTAATGGTTTAAATCGAATTTCCCATGGAATTTTTCTGAGTCCATATGTTAAAACGTGTGCCCAGCCACGACCTTTTCGATCATATTTTGTAACTTCTTGTCCAACAATAGGGATAATATCCTTGTATTTTGAGGCATAATGTAGGAAAGACTTGACTCCGTTCATATTATCATGATCAGTAATAGCAATAGCACCAAGTTTTTTATGTCGAGCAAGTTTAACTAAAAGCTTTGGTGAAATTGCTGAATCTTGAAAAAAGTGGTCTCCTCTTAATCGGGGAATCCGTAGTAGAGAGTAATGGGTATGAGAATGGAGATCTGCTTTTATCATTTCGCTCATAACTAAATACTCTCACCAGATTATCTTTGAATACTTGCAATAATCTTCCGACTTTTATCTGATTTTAAAGTTTCGTTTTAATTTTCATTTTTTTCCATTTAAAACTGATACTTTGCTATGACCGAGGATAGATATTACCTTTTTAAAGTGGAATAACATACAGACTAGTCCTTATCTCTTAGATTTCTTAAGTTTCGTTTACATTAAAGGGATGAGTCTTAATTCGGGTTTTACCAAAAATATAAACCATGATTCCCACGATAATCAGAAAATAAAACTTTACTAGCTGAACCAATATTGCTCCGGATGTTGCCAAGGTTGAGCTTATACCAAAATTTGCTTCTTTTAAAAAAACCGATAAAGAAATTTCTTTGAGTCCAGCCATACCGGGAATTCCAACTGGAATAAAATCAACTGTACCGCCAAGGAAATTTACTGCAGCAACTTGATCTAAGAATATTGGGATGTCGATAGCGTGCAATATAAATAATATTGAACCCCAATGGGCAAGTTGTGAAAAGAAGGTCAAAATAAGAGCAAAGAATGACAGTAATTTATTTTGAGCTAAATAGGTAAATTGAACTCCAAAATCCTCAACTATTCTTTGGGAAGGAACAATTGCCTTCTCGGCATAGTTTCCAATTAAAGGTAAATATGATAGCATTTGGAGTAATGTAGAAATAAACCGATTTGCCTTTATAGGAGATTTAGCTATTAAAGCAATAAGGGTCAATACAATTAATGAAATCAATGAAATTATTGCTACAAACAGAACCGCAAATTCCGCTGATAATGCAACTCCACTCCGTCGTTCTACAATGTCACTTAAGTATTGTAAAATAGCTATAGAAACAAAAGCAGAAATTGGAATGAATGAAAGTAAACCACATAATTTATGAGCAACTACACTAGATAAAATTTCTCCGCTGGTTGCATTTCGGTTATCTTTTTCATTAACGAATTCCTGTGTTCCTAATGCCACTCTCATAACTGCTTCAACTGCTCCTGCACTAGGTATAAGCAATCCATATGAAAAAGAGGATAACTGAATGCGATAGGTAGATAGTATAGAAGGATTGATGGAGGAAATCCCCATTAAAATCTTCCAAGCCAGAGTATCACATAATACTGCAATAAATGTGAATAATGCTCCAATAATAAGCAATATTAAATTTGCATCCAAAATTACATTAATCATATTGAAAATATTGATTTTTTCAAGAAATAAATAGAATAAAAGGGCTATGGCAGCAAATCCAATTAGTACTATAGTTTTTTTATCAAAAGCTTGACGAAGAGAGTAAGACGGTTCGGAAGTTAATGTCTCTGATGATCTATCCAAAAGATTGGCCTCATCAAAGGGTACGAGGCGAGAGCTTCAAATATTCTTCTGGATCATATTGATATTTGAATCCCATTCATAAATGAGGGATATTTATGGATCTCTCTGAATTCATTTTCACCTCCTTAGGCCCCATCTTATATAATTCAATTTTTATCACATTATGGATTGCTTGGTTAGTCTATCATACAGATTCTAAGGAAGGTCGCTTAAAAAGACTATTTAATATGTACTTAACTCAGAATATAATTTTTTATTTAATTACTATAATTACAATTATTCTCTTCCTTTTTCTTCTTTTTTCTTATGCGATTTGGAACACTGATGTCGATGATGCGATTACTTCAGGAGTCCAAGCTTTCTTACAAGGAAAAAATCCTTATGTTGATAATGTAGTAGTTCATCATACTCCTTCTGGAGTAATTCTGGGTCGATATCATTATTTCCCTCCTGACCTTCTTACTTATTCACTTTTCTATGTGCTTGCAGGGTCTTTTTTCTATCCATTTTTAGCCACTTACTGGTTTGTTCCTCTTCATTTAGGTCTTGTTATCCTTGGGTATTGGTTTGTCACACAAATTGTAAAATGGCCACATGCGAAACTAGCTCCATTTTATCTTCTTTTAATCATTCCTTTCTTATTTACCAATTCTATCCTTATGTGGTTTTTTTTCACAATAGGATATTACTTTCATGAAATTAAGCAAAAAAAGAATCTCGGAATGATATTATATGTTTTTGCTGCTTCTGTTAAATACATGGTAGGAATAATCATTGTTATTTATATGATTGAATCAATTAAGGAAGTAATATTCTTAAAAGATAAAAAAAATAACTGGAAAAAAGGACTAGAACTATTAAGCCCTTATATCACCTCTAGTTTATGTCTATTCTTGATTTCTTTTCCTTTTAATGTATTTGAGGTATTTATTTCGGTATTTATTTATCAAGGTGTTGTTGGAGTCCGGGAAGAGGTCGCTCAATCAGTAGGCCCATTATTGATAGAAATTCTAAAATTTTTTTCTCTTGAAATGCTATATTTATTCTTTGTGTGCTTCATTCTTTTTGGAACAGCTATTATTCTTCGAAAAAAAACCTCATACGAGAAAATTATGCATTTCTCATTTTTAGTTATGTTAATTCTTCCTTTCTATGCAACAGAACTATTTATTACAATTCCTTTCTGGTGGTTATTCAAGGAAGGGTACAAATCGTTTAACTTAAATAAGGCTCTGGATGATTGATTTTAGAAATTAATAACATTATTTTTAATCTATTATTTAGGAAGTATATCAGCGATTGTTGAAATAACTGAAATACTACGAACTGAAAATCGTTCGTCTACATATAAGATCCGAACATGTCTTTGAGGTTCTTTTAATCCATGAATATCAACGACTTGACATACACCTGAAATTGATGGTTTATAATCTGATCTTTTCATCTTTAAGGGTATAGCTCGTTTACAAATAGAACAGGGTTCGCAATTTAGATTGACAATGTCATCTTTTGGGGACATGATCGGTTTCGCCTAAGAAAATTCAGTGAAAAAACCTCTTAGATTCAACTTGAAAAAGGTTTGCTTATAATCCTCTTTTTCCAATATTATAGATATAAAATCCTAATTATAGTTATCTTTAAATAAATGATTCACCTTATTTTACTCAAGACCAGTTAGCTTATTTGATATTTTTATATGAGGCCTTGAATTTGAATGATAAAGATCAAGAAGAAAATATTGTTGTAGATACGCCTTGGGGTAAATTAGTTACAGCTAAGGGATTAAAAGTTCTTCTTGAAGGTGTAAATAATGATCTAGAAGATTTAAAAGATAATATAACACGAGTAGAAGAACAATTACGAGCTATAGAATCTTCTTTTGAAAATAGAAACGCTAATAGTCGAATTCAAGCTTTAGAAGGATCTCTTAAATCACTAGAAGAGAATATCAAAGAATTTAGAGAAAATCAGACGCGATTTGCTGCTCATATGAAAGAAACTTTAGAAATGTTTTACACTCGGTTAGAAGAAGTTGTTGTTCAGATTGAACAGCAAAAATAAGTCTACAAGGATAATTTTTCTTTGCTGGAAGAAATAAATACTTTTTTAATTCGGTTAGCCAGTTTCTTGCCAATACTCGGTACCGAGGCAAGTTCGTCTAAGGTGGCATTAGCAATTTCTAACAGTGATCCAAATTTTTCTAATAGCCTGTGAGCTTTATTGATATTTATACCAGGAATTGCTGCTAAAATGAGCAATTGAATATCTTCTATTGTTTGTTCTTTCCTTGTTACAGATGGTAATTGATAATCTGAGGATCTTTCTTCTTGTTCA
>NZ_CDLCQJ010000071.1:0-5945 GCF_975850365.1 Candidatus Hodarchaeum mangrovi
GAGTGGCCTTCCTTTCCTCCTCATGTTAATTTTCCTGCAACAAATAATTGGAATGACCCTAATTACAAAAATGTTACAAAAGATTGGACTATATGAAAACTAATAGCTTCGATGTTAATAAAATCCCCAGAAAATGAAATGCCTTATTATTGATTCTTACCTTTATAAGCATCTGAATCTTTCATTAAGAGGCTCACAATGGCTGCTATTCCAAAAACACCAGCAAAGAGAATCATATCTGGCACTATTAGAAATATTATTCCCCCTATCTGGCCAAACATCATTAAAACTCCATTAGAACTCTCTTCTGGTATAGGATGCGTTATTTCAGCTGCATAAGTTAACCCAACGGGTAATGCAGGAACCAAAATAAACCCAAACAGAAAAGCTAATAATATTGTTAAGATGAAATCACTGGCTCCAGTAACCCCCAATAGGAAAGCTAAGGGTGTACTTACAATTAAACCGACATTCAAAAAGATTTTTCGTTTACCTATTTTATCAGAGAGTGAAGAAAGGATAACTGCACCAAAGATACCGCCAAATATAATCAATCCTCCAATTATCCCAGTATCTGGGGAAAAACGACTGAAAATATCATCTATGGCACTTAGCAACGCGTTAAATATCCCTAATCCAGCAAAAAGTAGAAAGACGAGGAAGTTAAAATCTCTGTTTTTAAATAAAGTTCTAATTCCTTTAGTCTGCAATATTTTTTCTCGAAAATACGGATTGGGTGGTTGTGAGGGTTTGTCTTTTACAAATAACAGATAGAGGATCATTGAAATCAAAGATAATAATCCATAGACAAGTAAAACAAATTCTATACCATTAACTTCATAAAGGGGATATGTAGCTATCATTACAATGATTATTCCAATAAATAATGCCATAGTACCTAAACCAGTTGCGGTAGCCTTCTCTTCCTCTGGGAACCAATTGACAGCAACTTTTGTAAATGAATTTAAAATAAATGGTTGACCAATAGCTACCATTATCTGACAAAATAAAAGAAAGAGAAAATTAGGACCTGTAAATGCTCTCAAGAAGCCAAAAATACCTGTGAGTATAACGCCTATTCCAGTTCCCCATTTCAAACCATATTTTTCAATTAACCAACAAGCAGGAAAATTCACTGGAATATAGATGATCATAAAACTAGCTGCTAGCAACAATATGGTATCGCTACTTACATTATAATAACCTGTTACTTCATTCATTATTGGTGCGAAGGTAATCCAGATAATTTGGGTTAAAATCGCAACAAACATAAAAAGTAACAACACAATCCACCTGTAAGGAAAAATTACAAACGAAACATGTTCAGTTTTCTCCATAATTAAACCTTCTATTATATTTTTGAATCTCGTTGAGAATCAATCTGTTTTATTATTTGATATCTTGGAATTGAATTTCAATGGTGTTAAAATAGGAATTAATAGGGAAAATTAATGTCTAGAATGATCTCTGCTCCAATTTTTAAGGATTCTTACTAGATTATCAGTCCTACTAATTCAGAAGTATCAATTTGATTTTCTAAAGATTACTAATTTAATACAATATAACTCTTGATCATAAAATCTGAATTATAAAAATGAAATGAATAATTGAGCAATTATGATAGCAAGCTGTAAAGTATCAATCATTTCCCTATTTACCAACCTGTATCTTGAAGAGCATTGTTGTTTTATTCAATCTAATTTACATTTGAATACGGATCTTCTTTTTCATTCTCACCTTTAGCTGTCAAATATATTAGACCTAGAATATATATACTACCAAAAATTGCCAATCCATAAGGATTTTTTGTTGGACGATTAATAAAAGATGCATAAAAAGCTTTAATCTTGTATGATATAGAATTTCTTAAAATAGTCTTAAAAATAGATTTAATACGAGGGAATAATCCTGCAAAGTGTCGAAGTTACCTTGATCAATTCTGTTGGATTACATGCTCGTCCCGCAGCATTTTTCGTAAAAACAGCACAAGAATACACTTCAGACATAATAATTGAATGTAATAACAAATCAGCTGATGGTAAAAGTCTTCTTGATATTTTAACATTAGGTGCAGTGAAAGGTACAACCATTAAAATAATTACTAATGGAATAGATGAGGATGAGTCAATTAAAAAACTGGTGGCAATTATTGAGGCTGGTTTAGGAGAAGAAGGGTAAAATTTTGGAGCAATTTATAGGCAAAAGTCTAAGTAAAAAAAGTGTAATTGGACCATGCTTTATCTATACAAAAAAAGAAATAAGAATTAACGATGAAAAAATACCTTCAGAGGAGGTAGAACAGGAATTATTGAAGCTTCAGTCTACCTTAGACAATGCAGAAACTCATTATAGAAGATTCACGAAAGATTTTGTTGAGGAAGAAACCTCTGAAATTTGTGAAATCTTTAATGCATTAAAAATGGTACTTAAAGATCCAAAATTTATTTCAAAAGCAACCTCTGAAATCCAGGATAACCATCATACCACTGAGTACGCTGTCGAAACTGTCTTAGAAGAATATGCTCGTATGATTGAAGGTATTTCAGATCCTTATCTTCAACAAAGGGCCTCCGATATTCGAGACATTAAAATTTTTTTGCTCGAACTGCTCAGTGGAGAATTTTCTTCTCAGAGAATACCCAAAAGACCTTCAATTGTAATTGCAAATGATCTATTTGTCACTGATCTAGCTCGAATTGGAAGGAAAAATATTCTAGGGATTGTACTTGAAAATGGTACGTTTACATCACATCTTTCGATTGTTGTTAAATCAATGGGAATTCCGTTGTTAATTGAATGTAATGCAATTCTCTCACAGATTCAAACAGATACTCTATCAATAATTGATGGAGAGGAAGGGAAATTAATAATAGATCCGACTCAAGAGATCATTGATCATATTAAAGAGATAATTACCAGAAATCTTGAGATGGAAGAATATTTAAAACAAATTTCGGGGGATGAGGCTATTACTAAAGATGGGAGAAGAATAATTGTAGCAGGAAATGCTGCAAACTTAGATGAAGTTGAAAACACTATTAAAAATGGTGGAGAAGGAATTGGTTTATTCCGTACCGAACTTTTATATACAGAACTACCTTCTTTACCGACGCAAGAGGCACTTATTAGAATTTTCCAAAAAGTTTCTCAAAAATGTCAGCCTTATGATGTAATTATTAGAACTTTAGATTTAGGTTCTGATAAATCTATTCCTAGTCTACCTTTGGAAAAAGAACCAAATCCAGCACTTGGAGTGAGAGGAATCCGTTTAACTAATGATCATCCTGAATTGATGGAAACAATGATCCGAGCATTCATTTTAGCGAATGAAGAGAAAAATCTAAAAATAATGGTTCCAATGATCTCTCTAATTGAAGAGATTCAGGCAATAAATCTTATCGTTATGAAAATAAAAGAAGAGTTGAATTACAAAGATGAATTATCAATAGGCATTATGATAGAGACTCCTAGTGCTGCAGTCCTTTCTGATAAATTCATCCGTTATGTTGATTTTTTTAGTATTGGTACTAATGATCTAACCCAGTATGTAATGGCTGCAGATAGAATTAATCCGAATGTTAGCATATTTCATAGTCATTTTCAACCTTCAGTCTTACGTTTAATCCGAGAAGTGGTCATCAATGCTCATAAAGAAAAGAAATGGGTTGGTATCTGCGGAGAAATGGCAAGTAATTTTACTTCAATTCCTATTCTTATCGGTTTAGGCATTGACGAATTGAGTTTAAATCCTGAGGATATCCCAAAGGTTAAATTCGTTGTTAAACAATTGAGCTATCAAGAATTACAGGGATGGGTTGAAAATCTCCTAACATTAGAAAATCCATTTGATATTCAAGAGCAGGCACGAAAGAAATTAGATGAATATATTGAACCATCAAAACGATGCTTCTTCTAATCCTCAAGTACGATCATCTAAATAGATCATTTTATTCTTTTGATGATTATCAATGTGATTTTTTTTCCTTTTTTCATAATAATATTTCGCTAATGTGTCCCAATGTTCAACTCATTTCTAATCAGCTCTTTACTCAGAAATAGGAAAGATTTTACATAGATTTGTAAACTTATTGTAATACTTCAATTTTCATTATAACTGAAAATATTAACTGGAAGTTGTTATCACTGAAAAAAAAACATTCTTTTTCAGATTCTAAGAGAGATAAACTTAAAAATGCCCATGAGAAGATCATGGTCGTCAAATTCTTGACTAGTCTTTTTGAAGAGTATAATAATCTAGAAACTATGGCTTCTATTCTAAATAATTATATTATAGGTAAGTTTCAAGATACACTTGATAAGAGACAAGTGTTAAAGGGGATTTTTTCGGTTGCAGACCTTTCACGATATATAAATAGAAAAGCTCTTCCTACTGATGAAAGAAAAAACTTTCTATTGTCTTTTATACTGGATAAAATAGTGCCTGCAAATTTAATTGTAAAAGGAATACTGGGGATGCGAATCCAAGATGTATATTTTGTAGACACAAGTGCTCTACTTTCTGATTTGGACTTATTGAAAAAAATTGCTTTCATTGTTGCTCGAACAGAATTATTTGACAAGAAGTTTGATAAAATCGTGGCAGGAAGTACTGATGGGACACCCTTCGCTTTGATTCTCGCTCAAGAATTTGAGATACCATTGGTCTATATAAAGCATGATCCGCCCTTGGGAATCGAAGAGTATCTTTCTAAATCTATTCAGCTTTATGAACAGAATAGACAACAAACGATATATCTTCAAAGAGCGAAAATTAATCCTAAAGATCGTGTACTTATTATTGATGATATTATTCGTACTGGAAAAACGGTTCAAACCTTATTAGATATGGTTGAAGAATGTAAAGCGGAAGTATCGGCAATTATCTCAATAATAGGAATCTCTAAAGATTATAAGGTTCAATCTAGTTCAGCAAAAAGTACTCCTGAAATAATCACATTGTACAATATAGCTTAATTGTTAGATTTAAAATATTTAATACAGCTGAAGCTTCAGTCATCAATCTCTAATTGTAGACTTTTTTTACTTAGGTTCATCTTTTTCTTATTTATAAAATCTCGTATTTTATCAGGAGACCATTGCATGATAGTTGCCTTGGGAGAAGCAAAGGAGGCTAGAGAACCCACTTCTTTAGCAAAAATTTTAACTTCATATGCTATTACACCATCTGTCTTTTTCGTCAATCCTTTGATTTTTTTCCCTGCTTCAAAAAGGACTTCTTCAGAGGGATTTTCTAAAATATGCTGTATATAGGCTTCTAACTTCAATTAGATTCACCACTTTTTTCTTCAGATATTTTTTTTACTAATTTTGCTCTACTAGTTCGATAATTTTTCTCATTTTTGGCAAAAAATCGTAATTTCTTTAAAAATTCATCAATTACTTTATCTGTATTTGCAAGAGCTTGATAAAAATCATTTTTATCATTGGTAGAAAACACAACAGAGCAAAAAGCTTCATTAGTTTCTCTCGAACCTTCGAAACTGAGAATAAAAGGTTTTTTCTCATGCTCGATTACAATACGAAAGCCAATTGGTTCAATAAACATTTTTAATCGTGATTTTGCTCTTGGATTGTATATCGCATCCATAATTTCAGTAATGTCGAGTTTACTTGAAAGCACATATGAAGATTCAAAATTGATTTGGTAGGGATTGTCTTGTTCTAAATACGGGTGGACAACTTTACGTAATTGTGATAGGTCTGATTTTAGCTTAAAAAAATCCTCTACCTGAATTTCGAGCTTATCAGTCCCCAGAAGACATTTTAATGATGAAGAAATTGCCATTGTGGGCATATTAGGTATAGAGGGGGAGATTCGAAACCCTTCTGTCTGCAATGAGTTTCCTAAATTCTTAATGTTAATATTTCCCTTTTTTACACTAATATCTATTCTAACACCCTTGGATTTCAGTTTCATAGTCGCC